>VAXF01000308.1:0-3974 GCA_005888395.1 Actinomycetota bacterium
ACTCCCGCGCGCATCCCTTAGAGTCGGCTCACATGGACGGCCTGCGGTTCTTCGGCCTGCGGCCGACGGAGGACCCGAGCCGGTGGCAGCTTCCCGTCGTGCCCCGGCTGTGTTCGGGCATGGGCGCGCTCTTCGGCGGCGCGGGCCTCGGCGCCTCCGTCGAGGCGCTCGAGCGCGTCACGGGCCGTCCCCTCGTGTGGGCGACCGCGCAGTACCTCTCGTTCGCGCGGCCGCCGTCCGTGCTCGACATCGAGGTGGTCCCCGTCGTCGAAGGCCATCAGGTCACCCAGGCGCGCGCCGTCACGCGGCGCGACGGTGAGGAGATCCTCACGGTCAACGCCGCGCTCGGCCGCCGCTCGCTCGACCTCGAGGGAACGTGGGCCATCAGACCCGATGTGCCACCGCCCGACGACTGCCCGCGGCGCGAGCTCTTCGACCGCCACCGCGGCTCGATCATGGAGACGCTCGACTCGCGGCTGGCCTCGGGACGGCGGCCCGACGAGCTCCCCGGACAGCGCGGTGACGGCCGCGCCGCGTTGTGGGTGCGCATTCCCGACCTCGAGATGTCGGCGGCTGCGCTCGCCATCGTCGGCGACTACGTCCCGTTCGGGATCGGGCAGGCGCTGGGCGAGCGGGCGGGCGGTGGCAGTCTCGACAACACGTTGCGGGTGGCCCACCGACACCGACCCGCCCCGCCGGCCGAAGAGGCGGTGGCAGAGTGGATCCTCGCCGACGTGCGGGTGCACGCGGTGGCCGACGGGTTCGGCCACGGGCTCGTGCATCTCTGGGCCGAGGACGGCACGTTGCTGGCGACGGCCAGCCAGTCGACGATGGTGCGGCGCTGGCGCGAAGACGTGCCGGGGCCGAGAGAGGAGGCCACCTGATGGAACGCCGACCGGGAGTGACCGTGCCCTTCGACGGGGTGCCGCTCGCCGCGCAGCGCGACTGGTTCGAGGAGGTCGCCGAGCTCGGGTACACCGACGTGTGGTCGAGCGAGGCCGGGGGCACCGACGCGTTCACGCCGCTCGCGCTGGCGTCCACGTGGACACCGACCCTCAGGCTCGGCACCGCGATCGTCCCCGCCTACACCCGTGGCGCCGGGACCATGGCGATGTGTGTGGCCTCGATGGCCGAGGCTGCGCCCGGGCGCTTCGCGTTCGGCATCGGCACGTCGTCCGACGTCATCGTTCAGAACTGGAACTCGATCCCGTTCGACAAGCCATACGCGCGCGTGCGCGACATGATCCGCTTCCTGCGCGCCGCGCTGACCGGCGAGAAGGTGACCGAGGAATACGAGACGTTCGCGGTACGCGGCTTCCGGCTCGGTCGCCGCGTCGAGCAGGTGCCGCCGATCCTGGTGGCCGCGCTGCGACCGGGCATGTTGAAACTGGCGGGCACCGATGGCACTGGCTCTCGGCCGATGACGTGAAACAGGTCGTGCCCTACGTCGGCGAAGGGAAGGAGATCGTCGCTCGCATCTTCGTGTGCCCGTCCGAAGACGCGGACGCGGTGCGCAACGCGGGGCGCTTCGCCATCGCCGCGTACCTCAACGTTCCGGTCTACCGCGCCTTCCACGAGTGGCTCGGTCGCGGCCCGCAGCTCGAGGGCATGTGGAAGGCGTGGGAGGCAGGTGACCGCAAGGCGGCCACCGCCGCCATCCCCGATGAGGTCGTCGACGACCTCATCGTGCACGGCCCGGCGGCGGAGTGCCGTGAGCGCGTGCAGCGATATATGGACAACGGCGTGACGACCACGTCGCTGTCGGTCCTCCCCTTCGGCGTCGACGCCCGCCAGGCGCTGCGCGACCTCGCCCCGTCTGCTTCATAGGCCAACATGACGAGGTGGGTCCCCGCCGCCTCGTCGCCACCGCTCTCGGGCTCGCCCTCGCAATCGCGACGCTTGCGCCGAGCCCGCCGGCGCACGCGTCCGGCACGCTCGCGTGGCCCCACTTCTTGAAGGTCCACATCGAGCACCGCCGGGCCGACACGCAGCTCCTCGTCGATGCTGCGTACGCGGGCGTGGGCTGGACCACGCAGTCCGGCCTCGCCACGGGCGACTACCTGATCCGGGTCGACCAGGACGGTCGTATCCGCTCGCTCGACGACAAGCTGGCGATCAACCGCCGTTCGTCGAACGGCAGCGGGCTGAAGGTGACGATCGTCAACCCGGGCGCGAGCGGCGCGGACACTTTCAGCTACGACACCTCGACCCAGCCGATGAAGCCGACGGGCGAGACGCACGACGGCCCGGCCGGAAACGCCGTCGTCGACACCCAGCCCTACCAACCGAAGTTCACGCTCCCGATGGACTTCGAGATCAACGTCGGCAAGCAGTGCTATCCGAACCAGTACCTCCAGTTCTCGACGCAATGGGCGAACCAGCAATGGCGGACGCCCGCGGGCATCGGGCCCGGCACCTACCGCGCCCGGCTGAAACCCGACTTCTCCGTCGTCTCGCTCGACGGCCACACCTCGTTCTTCGAAGAACCCGCGCCGCCGGAGGACCGCGGCATCCAGATCCTCGGCGTCGCCATCTTCCACGCGTGCGACTCCGCCGGCGACGGGCTCGACATCGTCGGCTTCGACCGCAATGGCAACGACGGCACGTTCACCCACCAGACCACGTGGGCGCAGCAGCCCGATGCGGGCTACGGCTGGCAGCGCTTCGGTGACCTGGCCTCGGTGCCGCGGGAGTCGTTCGAGGCCGGCAACTTCATCGTGCTGCACCGAGCCGACAGCGGTGACGCGGTCGTGCGCTTCGCGGGCGCCGATCGCATCGCTACGGCGGTCGCGGTGTCGCAGGCCGCGTTCGCACCCGGCGGCGCCAGGGCGGCGGTCATCGCCCGGAGCGATACGTATCCCGACGCGCTCGCCGGCGCGCCGCTCGCAGCGGCCAAGGGCGGGCCGCTTCTGCTCACGGCGCGCGACGCGCTCGACGGTCGGGTGGAGGCCGAGCTCAGCCGCGCCCTGTCACCGGCGTCGACCGTGTACCTGCTCGGGGGTACCGGCGCCCTGTCGCCAGCGGTCGAGTCGCGGCTCGCGTCACTCGGCTACATCGTCGTCCGCTACGCGGGCGGCGACCGCTACGAGACCGCGGTGCGGGTCGCGTCCGACGGCCTTGGCGACCCCAACACGGTCTTCCTCACGACAGGGACCGACTTCCCGGACGCGCTCAGCGCCGGCGCGGCCGCAGCCAAGGCCGGTGCTGCGGTGCTGCTCACGAACGGCTCGACCATGGCGCCGGCGACCGCCGGCTACCTCGACGCCCACCGCGGCGACAAGCGCTTCGCCATCGGCGGGCCGGCGGCCGCCGCCGACCGCGGGGCGACGGCGGTCGTGGGCGGCACCCGCTTCGAGACCGCCCGCAAGGTGGCGGAGGCGTTCTTCCCGGGCGCGACCGAGGTCGGCGTCGCCAGCGGCGTCAACTTCCCGGACGCCCTCGGCGGCGGCGCCGACGCCGGGCGCCGGGGCGCGCCGCTCCTCCTCAGCCCGCCCAGCGGCCTCGCCGCGCCGGTGTGGGACTCGGCCGTCCTCTACGGCGGCGGCCTCGCCCTCGGCGACGCGGTCGCCGCCGCAGTGTCCTGGGCGATCACGTGACGCCGCTCACCGTGCCGGTCCGCGCCTGCCCGATGTGCGGCTCGTTCCGTCGGTTGCGGTTCGTCGAGAAGGACGGCGGCCGTTACGTGCGGTGCCGGTCGTGCGCCACCATCTACTCCGACCCGCGGCCCAACGACGACGTCCTTCTCAGCCGGCTGAACGACTTCGCGCCCCCGCCGCTCGACGGAAACGGGCGCGCGGGAGCGGTGGCGGCGGAGCAATGGAAGCTCGACCTGCTCGCGGGCCTTCCGCTCCCTGGGCCGCGCCTGCTCGACGTCGGCGCCGGCACGGGTGCCTTCGTCGCCGCCGCGGTCGCCGCGGGGTACGAGGCCGAGGGCCAGGATCTCGCGCCGGCGGTCGCGGCCGCTGCCCATCGCG
>VAXF01000308.1:4171-4669 GCA_005888395.1 Actinomycetota bacterium
CCGCCGACCACCTGGTGATGTTCTCGGTGGCAGCTCTCACCCAGGCCATCGAGCTGGCCGGGCTGAAGGCCGGGCGCGTCTTCACCCGCCAGCTGGCGCCGCCCTATCCACCCCACGCCGCCGACCCCGACCGCGCGGCCATGCGGGTGTTCCACTGGCTCGACCGGCGGCCCCGGGCGCAGGCCTTCCTCGTCGACCACGACCTGGGCGACTGGATCCTCGCCACCGCAGGGAAGCGAACGCCGTTGCCCTGAAATTCACCGTCCCGACAGGAGAATGTCGGGAACGTGCGGAAAAGTACCCGTATGCGGAGATTCCGGGGGCTGGGGCTTGTATCCGTCGCAGTGCTGGCGGGATCTATGACGTGGGCGTCTGCGCCGGGGGCGCATGCCTTAGGTCTGGAGAACGTCCCCGCGTTCAAGCACGTCTTCATCATCGTGCTGGAGAACGAGGACTACGCCTCGTCCTGGGGCCCGAACAGCCCGGCGACCTACCTCA
>VAXF01000308.1:4720-5510 GCA_005888395.1 Actinomycetota bacterium
CCAGTGCGGACAACTACATCGCGATGACGAGCGGGCAGACGCCGACGGTCCTGTTCCAGACCGACTGCGAGAACTGGAGCCTTTGCGAGGGTTCGCAGAAGGCCCGCGTCGACGGCGGTCGGAGCATCGTCGACCAGCTCGAGGAGGTCACGCCGACGGCGCTGACGTGGGGCGCCTACATGGACGGCATGTCGCGGTCATGCCAGCACCCGAGCGCCAACGATGTCGTCGACCCGTACGGCATTGGCTACGCCACGCGCCACGACCCGTTCGTGTACTACCCGCCGATCGTCGAGGACCAGAAGCGGTGCGACTTACACGTCGTGCCCTACACCGAGCTGACGCCGACGCTCACCTCGGGTGCCGTGCCCAACTACGTCTTTATCACGCCTGACACGTGCCACGACGGCCACGACGCCGTCTGCGCCAGCGATCCGACCACGGGCGGGCTCAAGGCTGCCGACAGCTGGTTGTCGACCAACGTGCCGCCGATCCTTCAGTTCGTCAACGACCCGAACAACGACGCCGTGTTGTTCATCACGTTCGACGAGTCGGGCTTCGACGATTTCAGCGGCTGCACCAGCGCCCGAGGTACCTGCGCCTCGGGCAGCTTCGGAACGGGCGTCGACGGTGGCGGCCGGATCGGACTCCTGGCGCTGTCGCCGCGCGTGCATGCAGGCCACACCACTGACACGCCGTACGACCACGCTTCGCTGCTGCGTACGATCGAGGACGGGTTCGGCATCAGCGAGCACCTGAACAACGCCGGCTCACCACTGGAGCACGCCAT
>VAXF01000106.1:0-9968 GCA_005888395.1 Actinomycetota bacterium
CTACGGGCTCGAGGTGTTGCCGCCACCCGTTCCCAAGTCGGTGAAGGTGGCCGAAGCGCCGAGCAGCAGCCGGTCGGTGCTCGAGCACGCACCCCACTCGAGCGCGGCCGAGGCCTATCGCGGCCTGGCCACCACGATCGCCGGGAGGTTGCGATGAGTGATCGACCGCTCGACCCGACGGGTAAGGGCGCTTTGTTCGACGCGCCGGTCGCGTCGGCGCCCGACCGGATCGCGCCCGGCCCGCGCCACGAGGGCAGGGCCGCGCTCTTCTCGAGCCCGCCCCGGCGGCCGGGCACGGTCGTCGTCGAGTGCTCCGCGTGCCGCGTGCGCACGCGCGTGTCACTCGTCGATCTCGGCGTGCGCCTTGCGTCGGTGTCGGCGTTCCTGCCGGTGCGCCGCCATCCGCATTGGCTCCTCTGCCCGAACTGCAGCCGCCGGCAGTGGTGCCGCATCGGCTGGACCGAGTAGCGCCGCTCACCGCGGTCACGCCAAGCACCGGTCACGGCGAGCCGGCGGGGCTGTCTGGAACGTAATGCCGCGTTCCGTCGATCGGATCGATCCACACGCGCATCACACGTCCGGAGGACGGGTCGCGGAAGACCTCGTCGGTCGGCTCCCATGAACCCGCCGGCACAGCACTCTCGCCGTGTCGGCGGAGATTGAGCCAGCCCGTCACGGCCAAACCGGCGGCCAGCGCGATCACGATGACGACGACGATCACGTCTTCGGCGCAACCTCCACCGCCGTGCCGTACGCCACGATCTCGGTGAGCGTGTCGCCGATCTCCGATGAGTCGAACCTCATCGCCACCACCGCGTTCGCCCCCATGAGGCGCGCATTCTCGACCATCCGGTCCAACGCATGACGACGACTGTCCTCGAGCAGTTCGGTGTACTGCGTCACTTCGCCGCCTCGAAACGCCTTGAGGCTCGCGCCGATCCCCTTCATCGCACCCATGCTGCGAACGATCAGGCCGAAGCACGGACCGATGTAACGCTGGACCTGCCATGACGGAAAGTCGAACCCGGTCGTCACGGGCATCGTCTCCGGTGCTGCAACGCCTGTCACGCGGGCTCCTTGCTCCTCATTTGCCATCGTGCCTCCCTTTTCGCGATTCAGACATCGTCGACGTCGAGAGAAGCCGATCCGCCTCGTCGACGAGCTCGTTGACGATCCCGGCGGCCGTCGTGCGCGCTCGCACTGCGCCCACGGACTGGCCGGCGTAGAGCGCCCGGGCCTCGACCGCACCGGTCGAGGTCGCGCTGGGCCAGTCGGGCCCCCACGACTGCGCCGCACCGAGCGCCTCGCCGGCGGCGAGCGCGGACCTGAGCACACGATGCGGCGCGTCGGGCCAGCCTTCTCCGAAGGCGGTGGTGACGACCGTGTCGTCCGCCTCGGCCCCGATCAGCGCGTCGACATAGGCCGGGTGGGCGCTGGACTCCATCGCCGCCATGAACCGGGTCCCGACCCGCACCGCGTCCGCGCCGGCTGTGAGCACTGCCGCCATCGCCCGACCCGTTCCGATACCACCGGCGGCGACGACGGGCAGGTCGACCACGTTTCGCACCTCGTCGAGAAGCGGCAGCAGACCGACGGTGCCGCGTACGTGATCGATCCCTTGGGCGACGATCAGGTCGCAGCCCGCATCTCGGGCGGCGCGAGCCTCGCCGGCCGAGCCGACCTGCCAGCTCGCCAGTGCACCGCCCGCGTGCGCGACCTCGACGAGCTCGCGGTCGGGCGCGCCCCAGAAGAACTCGACGAGTGGCCTTCGAGCCGACGCTTCCTCGAGAGCGGACCGGTCGAGGAACGGGATCAGGAAGTTGACGCCGATCGCAACGCCGGCAAGTAGGACGTCGAGCTGTGCCGCCAGCGCGTCCTTGCCGATCGTGCCGGTGAGCATCCCCAGTGCCCCGGCTTCGGCGACGGCGACGGCGAGCGCCGGCGAAGTCATCCCGCCGATGCCTGCCTGTTGAAGCGGATGCCGGCAACCGAACATCTCCGTGAAACGGGTCGTGATCGTCACCGGACCAGTCTCTCAGCCCCAAGCCGGCGGGTCGGGAAGGTCGTCGCGCCGTAGGCGGCCGTAGAGCCAGGCGAGCTCGTCGCGCGGATCGTCGAACCTCGCGTCGCTCGCTTCCGGTGGCAGCAGCGGCCACATCCGCTCTCGTGTGCGCGGCAACCACTCGACGACGAACGCTTCGGGCCAGTCGCGGTGCGAGCGCCCGACGCCGAGGTCGACCACGTGCACCTCGACCTCTTGCCAGCGCCGCGCCGGCAGCTCGAACAGCGCGCGCTCGTGCCCGTTGGCATCTCGGCTCCTGCCCACCCATGCCTCGCCAGGCACGCTCCGCCACGCGGCTTCGACGGCGTGCGCGCTGTGGCGGACGTCGTCGACGATCTCCGCCGCGAAGCGCCCGGCGCCGGCCTCGATCTCGGTCTCGCGACCGGCGTACCCGCCCGCGTACTGATCGACGATCTCATTGCGGACGGCGGCCTCTGTCCGGCGCACGTGGCTGTCGGCGTTGCGAGCAACGTGGGTGAGCACGTGGCCGACCGTCCACCCGGGAAGGATGCTCGGACGTCGCACCCCGTCGTCGGTGAGCGCGTCGATCGCGTCGAGCAAGCGGGCGTGCGCGTCGGCTACGCGGGCGAGGTCGGTCTCGGGCACGAACACGACGGTCAACGGCCTCGGGTGCGCGTGATCGCCGTGAGCCAAGCCATGCGCGGTTGTAGCACCGGTCGTCGAACGGTCGTCATGGTCCGCTCACGGCGGGAAGGTCCCGCCGCGACCGGGGCCCCAGGCGGTGGCTAGCGGGCGCACAGGCGGTCCACAGGTTTCCCGGCGATAGTTGTGGCGGTGGTGGCCGCGCCGCAGGAGAAGAGCCGCGTCCTGGTGGTCGACGACGAGCCGTCGATCGTCGACGCCCTGGGCACCGCGCTGCGCTACGAGGGCTTCGATGTCCACGAGGCGGCCACGGGCCGGGCCGCGCTCGAGGCGGCCGAGACCCTGCGTCCCGACCTCATCGTTCTCGACATCATGCTGCCCGACCTCGACGGCATCGAGGTCACCCGGCGCCTACGTCGCGACGGCGTGCGCGTGCCGGTGCTCTTCCTGACCGCCCGCGACGCGACCGAGGACAAGATCACCGGCCTGACCGTCGGCGGGGACGACTACGTGACCAAGCCGTTCAGCCTGGCCGAGGTGGTGGCCCGCGTGCGCGCCATCCTGCGCCGCAGCGGGCGGGCGCCCAACGAGGGCTCGGTGCTGCGCTTCGCCGACGTCGTGCTCGACGAGGAGAGCCACGAGGTCTGGCGGGCGGGCACGCCCGTGCACCTCACCGCCACCGAGTTCAACCTGCTGCGCTACTTCATGTTGAACCCGCGGCGCGTCCTGTCGAAGACGCAGATCCTCGATCACGTGTGGCACTACGACTTCGATGGCGACGACAACGTGGTGGAGACGTTCGTCAGCTACCTGCGCAAGAAGCTCGACCGGCTCGGGCCGCCGCTGATCCACACCATTCGCCTGGTCGGGTACAGCCTCCGCCAGCCGGTGGGGTGAGCCGGTGTCGCTGCGCGCCCGGCTGCTGGCCGCCTCCCTCGCATTGGTCGTGGTCGGCCTCGGCGCGGCCGACGTGGCCACCTTCCACGCGCTGCGCTCCTTCCTCTACCAGCGCGTCGACGACCAGCTGAGCGCCGCCAGTCGCAGCGTGACGAGGGCGGTGTTCTCGCCTGACGGCGCCTTCGCCGCCGCCCAGTTGCGCCAGCTGGGGACGGTCGTGCCCGGCGTCTACGTACAGGTGCGAGACCAGACCGACCAGCCCCTCGTCACCGTGGAGGGCAGGGCGCGCGACGCGCCGGAGTCGGCGCCGAAGCTGCCGGCCCACACCGCCGCGCTCGTCACGGCGGGCGGGGGGACGCCGCCGGGCCAGGAGGTGCGCACGCTCACCCGGCCGTCGGAGGAGCGGGGCGGACCGCGCTACCGCGTGCGCGTGTCATCGGTGCCGGGCGGGGCCATCGTCGTTGCCCTCCCGCTGCGGGAAACGTCGGCCACCCTGCACCGCCTTGTGATCATCGAGCTCCTCGTGACTGTCGGGGTCGTCGGCGCGGCGGGGGTGCTCGGCTTGTGGCTGGTGCGCCTGGGGCTTCGTCCCCTGGTCGACATCGAGGACACTGCGGCGACGATCGCGGCCGGCGACCTGAGCAACCGCGTGTTGCGCGACGACGACCGCACGGAGGTCGGCCGTCTGGGGCACGCGCTCAACGTGATGCTCGGCACCATCGACGTGGCCTTCGAGGAACGCCGCGCGTCCGAGGAGGCGGCGCGGGCGTCCGAGCAGCACGTACGGCAGTTCGTCGCCGACGCGTCGCACGAGCTGCGTACGCCGGTGGCCGCTGTTCGCGCCTACTCGGAGCTCTACCGGCTGGGGGCCGATCGTCATCCCGAGGACCTCGCCCGGCTGCTGTCACGCATAGAGCAGGAGGCGGCGCGCATGGGCGTGCTGGTCGACGACCTGCTCCTGCTGACGCGGCTCGACGAGGGCCGCCCGCTCGAACGGACCGCGGTCGACGTCGGGGCCGTGGCCGCCGACGCCGTGGAGGCGGCCCGAGCAGTCGAGCCCGACCGGCCGATCGCGCTCGATGTCACCGGCTCCGTCGAGGTATGGGGCGATCGCGACCGGCTGCGGCAGGTCGTCGACAACCTGCTGGCCAACGTGCGGGGCCACACTCCGGCGGGCGCGTCTGCCGACGTGCGCGTGGCGACCGACGACGGCCTCGCGGTCATCGAGGTGGCCGACCGGGGGAGCGGTGTCGCCGAGGACGAGGCGACTCGCGTCTTCGAGCGCTTCTATCGATCCGACGCGGGCCGGTCGCGTGACCACGGCGGCGCCGGTCTGGGCCTGTCGATCGTGGCCGCCATCGCCACAGCCCACGGCGGCACCGCCACGGCGGCACGGCGCGCCGGCGGCGGCGCCGTGTTCCGTATCGAGCTCCCGCTTCTCGACGGCACTGCCGATGCGGACGTCTGACGCCCGCTCTGGGCGGCCCGAGCGGGCTCTCACCGCTGGTCAGGCCTGCGGCGAAGCCAGCTTGACCTTGACGGTCTGGGTGTTGCTCCCCCGTGTGAAGGTGATCGACACCGTGTCGCCCGGGCGGTGACGCTGGACGGCGGCCACGAGGTCGTCGGCACCCGTGACCTTGGTGCCGTCGATCGCGGTGACCACATCGCCCGCTCGCAGCCCGGCCTTGTCGGCCGGCGAGCCGGAGACGATACGCGCGACGTCGGCGCCACCGTTGGGGTCGTCGGCGACGTTGACGCCGAGGAAGGCCCCACCGCTGTTGGGCGTGGTACTGCCCGACGCGCTCTGGCCGGGGTGGGCCCGCAGCTTGTCGACGACGGGCTTGATGCGATCGATCGCGAGAGCGAAACCGATGTTCTGGGCATCACCGGCGATGGCCGTGTTCATCCCGACCACCTCGCCCTTGGCGTCGACCAGCGGCCCGCCAGAGTTGCCGGGGTTGATGGCGGCGTCGGTCTGGATCAGGCCGGCGAGCGACTCGTCCGGCGCGTCGATCGACCGGTTGAGCGCCGAGACGATCCCCTCGGTCACGGTCGGCGTGGCGCCGAGATCGAGGGCGTTGCCGATCGCCACCACGCTGTCGCCGACTCGAAGGTCGGCCGAGCTACCGAGCTTCACCGTGGGGAGCCCGCTGGCGTTGCGGATCTTGATGAGGGCGACGTCGGCGGTCGTGTCCACGCCGACGACATCGGCCGCGCGCGCCGTGCGCTCCCCGATCAAAGTCACTTCGATGTCGGTGGCCCCGTCGACGACGTGGGCGTTGGTGAGCACCTCGCCGTCGGCGGTGAGGATCACGCCGCTGCCCGCTCCCTGGGTCGGGAAGAAGGGCCCGCGGCGGAAGGCCTGCGTGCGCACGGCCACCACCGCGGGCTCGATGGCGGAGAGCACCTGCTGGATGTCGGCCGGCTGGCGGATGCTGCCCGTACCCGGGCCCTGGGCCACGACGGGCGCCGCCCGTGTGTTCGTGTGGGAGGTGGCCCGCCCCACGATGCCGCCGGCCGCGGCACCCGCGACCACCGCCGCCGTCACCAGAGCGGCGGGGCGCCGCCAGCCCCCGCCGCCGGAGGGCGCCGGCGGTGGAGGGGCCGGAGGGGCGGGGGGAATCGGGTCCTCGGAGGTGGGGGGACGGGCGTCCTCGGGTGCGCCCGGGAGCGTGTCCTCGGGTGCGGGCTCGTCGGCTACCGGGAGCACCCACGTCGTGCGGTCGGCGTCGTCCATGAACCCATCTTCGCCGCCGAAGCTGCGTGCCCGCTGTGAGGCGGGCGGGCCCCGGCTGAGAGCCGGCGTGTGAGGGTGAGATTTCGGTCGGCAGGCGACCGAAATCTCACCCTCACGCCGGATCGGGTGCCGCGGGAAGGCGGACCGTGAACGTGGACCCGCGCGTCTTGTTGCGCCGGGCTGTGACCGAGCCGCCCATGGCGACGATCAGGTTGCGGACGATGTGGAGACCGAGCCCGATGCCCGGCGTCGCCGTGACCTCGTTCGAGCCACCTCGCAGGAAGGGCTCGAAGACGTCGATTCCCTCGGGAAGGCCGACGCCCTCGTCGATCACGTCGATCTGAGCGTCCTGGGGAGTCTTCGTCACCCGCACCCTGATCGTGCCGCCACCCGGCGAGTACTTCGTCGCGTTGTCGAGCAGGTGGCCGAGCACCTGGTAGAGCGGGGCCGGGTCGGCCCAGGCGAAGATCCCCGCCGGCGCCTCGGCGACGACCTCGTGCGACGGCGACACGCTGCCGAACGCTTCCGCGAGCATCTTCACCAACGGCGCGAGCTCGACGGAGGTCGGGACGAGCTCCCGGGTCTGGACGTCGGATCGTGCCTCCACCAACAGCTCGTCGACCCGTCTGGCCATGTCCCGCGCGTTGCGCACCAGCATCGTCAGGAGCTGGACCCGGTGGTGGTCGGGCAGCTCGCGCCAGCGGTCGAGGAGCGTCATGGACGCGCCCTCCAGCACCGTGAGCGGCGTCTTCAGCTGATGCTCGGCCTGGACGAGGAAGGTCGCCCGAGAGCTCAGCTTCTCCTCCGCCACCGTGGCGCGTTGCTGGGTGGCCGCGACGTCTGCGCGGGTGACGTGGTCGGCGATGATCTGGGCGAAGAACTCCATCACCGAGACGATGGTCTCGCTGACGTCTCGGGGCGCCTGGCTCGCGCCGCACAGCATCCCGAAGAGCTGGTGCTGGGCCACGACGACGGGGACGCTGACGTACGCCTCCAGGCCGAGGCGCTGCGCGACCAGGCTGTCGGGGAACGCCCTCGCCACGAGTTGCGCCGGCGAGCGCGTCACGCCCGGGAGCGTCTCCTGGGAGATACCCGCCGGAAGCGGGAGCCTGATGCCCTCGCGAACCTGCACCTTGCCCACGCTGTGGACGACGCGCACCTCTTGTTCGCGACGGTCCCAGTCGAACACCGCGAGGTAGGTCGACTCGAGTCCGGAGAGCTTCGCCAGCGCTTCGAGCAGCGGCCGAGTGAGCGCGGCGAGGTCGCCACTGTTCGCAACTGCCCGGACGACGACCTGGCTGAACTCGCCGGCCGGATCAACCCTCCCGGCGTCGTCGGTGCTCGACAGAACCTGTTCTTGCTGTTCGCTCAACTGTCGGCCTCCCTACTCGGGCCGAACACCATTGTCGCAGGAATTTTGCGAGACCGCCCCGGCTCGGCAGGAGTTACAGAGCGGACATCGAAGGAGAAATCGAAAGATCCGCCCGAGCGTGCTCGTCGGACGCCTGACCGTGAGGAGGAGCAGTGCGCCGGATCAGTTCGATCGTGCTCGCGGGCATGGTGCTCGTCGGTCTGCCGTTTGCAGCGCGGGCCGCGACGTCGACGTCGTGCACACCGCGCCTCCTCGTTCTCTCTGCCTTCCCGGCCGAGCTGGGCAAGATCCTGAGCGCGGCGGACTTCGAGACGACGCCGCCGGTCAAGTCCGACGACGGGCGTGAGTTCTACGTTCGTACGCTCGAGGGCAAGCCGGTGATCATGGCCCTGACCGGGATCGGCCCGGTCAACGCCCGGACCACGACGCAGGATGCCTTCGCCACGTTCGACCCGAACGGGTTGGGGTGCATCAGCGGCGTCGTCTTCTCCGGTGTCGCGGGCGCGGGCGGCGGGTCGAGGATCGGCGACGTCACCGTTCCGGACCAGTGGACGCAGGACAACGGCACCACGTGGGTGCCGACGAACCGGCGCATGCGGCAGACGGCGAAGGCGGTCGCCCCGACCGTCAAGCTCGAGCAGACGACGCCGCTGGGTGACCCTGCCTGCGCGTGCGTCGATCCCGACGCTGTGCAGACGGTGACCTTCCCGTACGTGCCGCAGGTTCGGCTCCATGGCAACGGCTCCACGACGGATCCGTTCGGCGGCCACGCCGCGCCCTGCCTCCAGCACGGAGGAGATCTGGCGGGGTGCGAGCCGTGCCCTGCCTCACTCCACGCGTTACCGGATCCGGGGCGATTCGTCACCGGCATGGAAGGCATTGCCGATCCCGGCTTCTTCCTGGGCATCTTCGCGCCGGCGCCGGCGCCGCCGTCCGGCGTGACGTACGTGGCGGCCGACGAGGAGACAGCGGCTGCGGGGCAGATTGCCAAGGACCACGCCACGCCGTTCATCGCCTTCCGGGCGATCTCCGACGGCACCGCCGACCCCCTGATGCTCCCGGGCTTCCCGGCCCAGTTCTTCGTGTACAAGCAGCTCGCGGCCGACAACGCGGCCGCCATGACGCTCGCCTTTGTGCGCGCCTGGACCTAGCTCGGCGCGCGACGCCGGCGGAGCGTGTGCTCCGCGAGGCTGAGCACGGCGAACACCGGGACGGCGATCCCGAAGGCGAGCACGGCGCCGTCGCGCAGGGCGGCGCCGACGAGACCGGCGCCGGCGTGGCCGGCCGCCAGCCGGTAGACGCCGATGGCGAGCACGAACACCGCGTAGCCGCCGCCCACCGTGATTGCGGCGTTGCGCACCACGGTGCGCCAACCGGGCGCGGGTACAGACGCCGGCCGATCGGCGCGGCGGGCCGAGAGCACGAGCGTCGCGAGGATGAACGAGTAGACGATCGCCAGCGGGAACACGACCTGGCCGATGAGCTCGGTCGCCGACTTCGAGCCGCCGCCGCCCTTCCCGCCGCCGGGCGCGGGCCCGCGTAGCAGGAAGGTCCAGCCGCGGATGAAGTAGTGCCAGCCGAACCACAGCCACAGCGCGAAGAAGAGCCACCGGCCCGCGAGCGGGCGGGTGAGGGATCTCGCCATGTCGCTGATCGAGGGCCACTGGCTGCCACGGAGTGACAGGCTCAGCCCCTCCCAGATCAGCATGGCCGCGAACACGACGGCCCATCCGATGATGCCGATCATCAGGGTCGAGCGTATGACCAGCTGAAGGACTGAGAACTACTTCTTGGCGCGGTCCTCGTACTTGCGCATGCCCCATCGCATCGGGCGGCCGAGCAGCGGGTAGAGGACGCCGACAGCGCCGTAGCGGCGAGGGACGGTCATGTGTGTCACGCCCCGGTCGATCATGTGCGCGACACCGTCGGCCACGACCTGGGGCGGATAGAGCCGCCCGTTGTAGGTGAGCTCCTCGTCGAGCGACCAGATCTCGGTGTCGATGGGACCGGGGCTCAGCACTCCCACCTGCACGCCGGTGCCGTGGAGGTCGACGGCGAGCCCGTGCGACCAACGCGAGAGCGCTGCCTTCGACGCGCCGTACGCCGACTCGCCCGGGTTGGGGACGTAGCCGGCGACGGAGGTCACGTTCACGACCGATCCGGACCTTCGCTCGATCATCCCGGGAAGCGCGGCCGTCGTGAGCCAGACGGGCGCGAAGAAGTTCACGGCCATGACGTGTTCGATCTCGTCGGCGCTCGTGCGGGCAGCGTTCTTGTGGATGCTGATGCCTGCGTTG
>VAXF01000106.1:10025-11487 GCA_005888395.1 Actinomycetota bacterium
GACGACACGTCGGCGGGGTGCGCGACCGATGTGGGCGCGTGGACCGCACAGGCCTCGACGGTCGTCTCGAGGCGGTCTGCGCGCCGCGCCACGGCGACCACGGTGGCGCCGCGCCGGGCCAGGTCGACGGCGACCGCGGCCCCGATGCCCGACGACGCCCCGGTGACGACGGCGATCCGCCCCTGGAAGCTCACGCCGTGAGGCTAATGGGGCATTTGCCGCGATTCGCACTCGACCTCACGCCGGGTGTTCAACTCCCGCTCGAATCGCGCCGAGACGTTCCCTATCGACGAATCGCTTTCGCCACGCGTCCTCGGACGCATTGCTGCCGCGCTCTATGTCCTGTGCGGCGGGCTGGTCGCGCTCGTCGGGCCCCTCCTCCCGTCGATGCGGGGCACCAACCGGTTGGGCCTCGCGGTCACCGGGGCGATCGCGGCCGTGGTCGGTGCCGTCGTCTGGCAGCTCCCGTGGGACCGCTGGAGCCGGTCGGCCACTCTCTGGCTCGTGCCTCTCTCGTTCGCGCTCATCGGTGTCCACAACCACTTCACCAACGCCGACGGCTTCCGCTACGGCCTCTTCTTCATGGTCGTGTTCACCTGGATCGGGCTCGGGCACCCGCCGCGCACCTGCCTCAGGTTTGCCCCGCTGCTCACCGTGGCCTACCTCGCGCCCGTCCTCGTCGAGCACCACGGCTCGGCTGTCGCCCTGGGGTCGGCCGCGTTCGCCGTCCCGATCTGCGTCATGGTCGGCGAGACGGTGGCATGGGTTTCCAATCGTCTCCGGCAGACCGAGCGCGCCGTGCTCGAGAGCGAGGACGCGCTCCTCGAGTCGGAGCGCGCCTACCGGCTGCTCTTCGAGGCCAACCCGCAGCCACTGTGGGTCTTCGACAACGAGACGCTGGCGTTCCTGGCCGTGAACGAGGCGGCTGTTGCTCACTACGGCTACTCGCGCGAGGACTTCCTCGCCATGACCATCGAGGACATTCGCCCCGCCGAGGACGTGCCAGCGCTGCGCGCCAGCCTCGCCGCCGGCGGCGAGGCGACCGGCGGCGAGGGGCTGTGGCGGCATCGCCGGCGGGACGGCAGCACCATCGAGGTCGAGGTGCGGGGCCACGCCTTGTCGTTCGCCGGTCGCGACGCACCGACCGGCGTCTCGCCGAAGCGGCACTACGGGAGTCCGAGGAGCGCTTCCGGTCGCTCGTCCAGCACGCACACGACGTGGTCGTGCTCGTCGACGAGAACGCGCGCGTCCGCTACGTCAGTCCCGCCATCACCCACATGATGGGGTACGAGCCCGCCGATCTCGTGGGTGATACAGGCTTCGACTTCGTTCACCCCGACGACATCGGCGCCGTCGCCTCCAACTTCGCCACCGTGCTCGCGACCCCCGGCTTCCATCCCGCGGTCGAGCTCCGCGCCCGCGACGCCGGCGGCGCGTGGCACTGGCTCGAGTTCGTGCACAC
>VAXF01000309.1:0-1521 GCA_005888395.1 Actinomycetota bacterium
GCGGTAGTGCAACTGCCGCGGGTCGGAGGTGTCGGGCCAGAGGCTCGTCGCTACGACACCGACCAGGAAGCTCGCCCAGAGGACGAGCAGGATGACCCAGATCGGGATGTCGGCCAGCAGGTTGGCCCGTTGCAGGAAGAAGAAGGCGAGGCCCGCGGGGATCGACATCGCCAGGGAGCGAAGATTCGAGGAGCCGGTGAGCGAGGCGCGCATCCGCCCACCAGTAGACACGGCTACCAGTAGACACCAAGCGCGCCACCGGCGCCTCCATCGAGGCGCCGGTGGCGGGGTGGGACTGCGGAACTAGTGCCGGATGGCTAGGCCGCGATGCGGGGGCGGTCGTGGTGCCGCAGCGTGGGCTTCTCGCCCTCGGACGAGCCGAGGTACTCGAATGCGGCACGCCACGTGGTGGCCATCGAGCCCACGACCAGGCCCGTGACCCACTTGCCCACCGCCTCGTTGCGGATCGTGATGCCGAAGCCCCGGAACACCGAGTAGTCGAGTGCCAGGGCGGCGGCGACGCCGACCGCGAACGTGAGCAGGGCGTGGATCCGGTCGAGGCCGGGTACGTAGTCCTCGAGCAGGTCGACGACCTTGAGGGTTGCCAGCCCGAGGAATGCGACGATTGCGAAGTGGTACATGGAAGCGACCTCCTTGGGGTGACCTTCCGTGAGGTTGGACTGGCGATGCGCGCGATTGGTGACGACCATCCACCTCTCAGGCGTCGCTACAGGCGAAACTGACTGCGGCCCCTAGCCAGAGGAGCGTCATGGCCACCTACGAGGGTTACTGCGTGAAGTGCCGTGAGAAGCGCGAGTTCGAGGGTCAAGAGGTCGAGCTGAAGAACGGCCGTCGGGCGGCGCAGGGCACGTGTCCCGTTTGCGGCACCAAGATGAACCGGATGCTCGGGAAGAAGTAGGCGCCTCGCCCAGCTAGCTTCGGGGGCCGTGCCGGTCCTCGACGAGAAGCACGACTTCGCTCACCCGGTGGAGGGCGACGCCGCCTGGAGCGAGTCCTACTACTTCAACGGCTACGACCCCGGCTGCGACGCGGGCCTGTTCACCCGCATCGGCGTTCGTCCCAACGAGGGCACGATCGACGTCGGGCTCTCGGTGTGGCTCCCGGGCGACCGCCTGGCCATGGTCGCCGGCGTGCGGCCCCAGCACGAGATGGTCGACGACGACCTCGAGGTCGTCGGCGTCCGTTACGCCCGGGTCGACCCCATGCGCGAGTGGCGGCTCACCTGTGACGCCGACGCCGCGGTGTTCGACCTCGCCGACCGCGGGGCGCCGGTGGTGCAGACGAGGGTCGCGCTCGACCTCGTCTTCCGGGCGCTCACGCCGGCCATCGGCGTCGACGGCCAGGCCGGCGGCGCGGCCGGGGCGAGCGCGGAGACCTCGTCGACCGTGGGCAAGGGGCATCTCGAGCAGGCGGGCCGGTGGTCGGGCTGGATCGAGGCGGGCGGCACCCGCCACGCGCTCGGTCCCGACGCGCGGGGCAACCGCGACAAGTCGTGGGGAC
>VAXF01000309.1:1580-3379 GCA_005888395.1 Actinomycetota bacterium
GACCTCCACCGCGGGTGGGTCTGGCGCGACGGCGAGCACGCCAGCATCCGCGAATGGGACGTGCGCACCGAGTTGGCCGGCGACGGGGTCACCCACCGGGTCACCCACGTGCGGGCCACCGACAAGAACGGGCGTGTGCACGAGCTGCGCGGCGACGTGCTGCGCGTGCACGGGCTGCCTCGCCGCACCGGTGAGCGACGCACGATCGTCAACGAGGGGCTCGCCCGATGGACCTACGAGGGGCGCACCGGCTACGGCATCGCCGAGTACCTCCACCAGCTCGACGACGAAGGGCGTCCGTTGGTGCCGATCGAGTAGGTCTGCGGGCCCACCGGTAGATTGACGGTGTGGTCGAGCGTTCCTACTGGATAGAGACACTTGGCTGCCCCAAGAACCAGGTCGACTCCGACAAGCTTGCGGGCACGCTGACGGCCGACGGTCTCGTCGCCGCGGCGATGCCCGAGGACGCCGACGTCGTGGTCGTCAACACGTGCGCGTTCATCGAGACAGCGCGTGAGGAGTCGGTCGAGACCGTGCTCGCGCTCGCCCGCGCGCGTCGTCCCGGAGCCCGGCTCGTCGTCACCGGGTGCCTCGCCGAGCGCTACGGCCAGGAACTTGCGGGCGCGCTGCCCGAGGCCGACTCGGTCGCCGGCTTCGGGGTGCCGGTGACGTTGCACCCGCGGGTGCCGGAGCTCGACCTGCTCAACCTGCCGCGACCGAGGTCCGGCGCTCCATGGGCCTACGTGAAGATCGCCGAGGGCTGTGATCGCAAGTGCGGCTTCTGCGCGATCCCGTCGTTCCGGGGGCCGCAGCGGTCGCGGTCCGTCGAGTCGATCCTCGCCGAGGTCGACCAGCTCGAGGCGCAAGAGGTCGTGCTCGTCGCCCAGGATCTCGCGTCGTTCGGACGCGACCAGGGCGCCGGCGAGCGGCTGATCGTCCCCCTGGTGCGGGCGGTCGCGGCGCGGGTCCCGCGCGTGCGGTTGCTCTACCTCTACCCGTCGGACCTCACCGACGAGCTGATCGACGCGGTATGCGACACGGGCGTGCCCTACTTCGACCTCTCGCTCCAACACGTCTCGGGCGCGCTGTTGCGGCGCATGCGCCGGTGGGGCGACGGTGACCGCTTCCTCCGCCGCATCGACGACGTGCGCCGCCGGGAGCCGTCGGCGGCGTTCCGATCGAACTTCATCGTCGGGTACCCGGGCGAGACCGAGTCCGACCACGACCGGCTTCTCGCGTTCGTCGCGCAGGCGCAGCTCGACTGGTGCGGCTTCTTCGCCTTTTCGCGAGAGGAGGGCACCTACGCGGCCGGGCTCGACGGCGCCGTCGACACGGGGCTGGTGGGCGAGCGGCTCCGCGAGCTCGGCGAGCTCCAGGACCGCATCACCGCCGAGCGGCGGTCGGCGCTCGTCGGCGAGCGCGTCGAGGTCCTGGTCGACGCCCCCGGTGTCGGGCGCACCCATCGCGAGGCGCCCGAGATCGACGGCGTGGTGTCGCTGCCGCTGCGGCTGCGCCCGGGGACGTTCGCCGAGGTCGAGGTCATCGGGGCGGCCGGCCCCGACCTGGAAGCAGCCTGAGGCCGGCCGTGGCGGACGCGTCGTTCGGGCCCACGGCGCTGGCCACGCCGGCCAATGCGGTCACGATCGGCCGGCTGGCGGTGACGCCGTTGCTCCTCGCCGTCATCGTCGCCACGGGGCCGTCGTACCCGGCGACGGCGCTGTGGGCCGCGGTCGCTCTCACCGACGGGGTCGACGGCTTCCTCGCGCGGCGCCACGGCACCACCCGGTCTGGAGCGTTCC
>VAXF01000107.1 GCA_005888395.1 Actinomycetota bacterium
CTTCCGATCGGTGTTGGTGGCGGTCAAGGCCGGCATCATGAACCTGTTGTCGATCGGCGCGGCCTACGGCGTGATCGTCGCCATCTTCCAGTGGGGTTGGTTGCGCAACGTGGTCGGCATCGGCCGGCCGGGGCCCATCGAGTTCTGGGTGCCGATGATGCTGTTCACCGTGCTCTTCGGGCTGTCGATGGACTACGAGGTCTTCTTGCTGTCCCGGGTGCGCGAGGAGTACCTGGTCAGCGGCGACAACGCCGCCGCAGTGGCCGACGGGCTGGCCTCTACCGCACGGGTGATCACCGCGGCGGCGGCCATCATGATCGCGGTCTTCATGTCGTTCGTCCTCGGCGACCTGCGCGTGCTCAAGCTGCTCGGCCTCGGGCTGGCCACCGCGATCTTCATCGACGCCAGCATCGTGCGCATGGTCCTCGTGCCGGCGACCATGGAGCTCCTGGGAAACGCCAACTGGTGGCTGCCGAAGTGGCTCGATCGCGCGGTTCCCCGTATCAGCGTCGACGCACCTCCCGACTTCGCCACACTGCGGCCGACGGAGCGGGCCCCAGAGCAAGTCGGCGTCTGAGCGAAACTGGTTTGTGGGGCGCGCTTCGCCGGCGGCACGCTGTCGCGGTGGGCGATCTGGCGAGCGACACCGCGGTCGAGCCGTGCGGCGACGGACGCTACCGGGCGACCTTGAGCGCCGATTGGGAGATCTGGGGGCCGATGGGCGGGTACGTGGCCGCGTGCGCGCTGCGGGCCGCGGGGGCCTCGAGCGAGCACCCGCGCCCGGCGGCATTCACCTGCCACTACCTGGGTGTCGCCCGGTTCGAGCCGGTCGACATCCGCGTCGAGACCCGCAAGGGTGGCCGCAACGCGAGCTCGCAGCGCGTCGAGATCACCCAGGACGGCCGCCCGATCCTCGACGCCATGGTGTGGAGCGCGGCCGACGTCGACGGCCTCGAACACGACGAGACGGTGGCGCCTGACGTCCCGGGCCCCGAACGCCTTCCCGACATCAGGGAGCTCCTCCCGGACGACGCCGCCGGGCCGCCGTTCCCGTTCTGGAACAACCTCGAGGCCAAGCCGCTCGAGTTCGAGGTGGATTGGCCCCCGGACGGGCCCCGACCGGCGCGATGGCAGGAGTGGTTGCGCTTCACGCCCACGGCGACGTTCGAGGACCCTTGGGTCGACGCGGCGCGCTGTGTGATCCTCGTCGACCTTCCGAGCTGGCCGTCGGCCCACCGGCCCCATGCCTGGAAGCAGCCGCCGTACATGGCGCCGACGCTCGACCTCAACGTCGCGTTCCACCGTCCGCCGAGCGGCGAGGACTGGCTGCTGTGCGACGGTGCCGCGCCCCTTTCCACGACCGGGCTCTTTGGCTGGAACGCGCGCGTCTGGTCGCCGGGCGGCCGGCTCCATGCATCGGGTGGAGGACAGTGCCTCTACCGACGGATGCCCGCCGGCGCCGGCTGAGGCGGACTACCTGCAACCACCCGATCGGGCTATCGACGTCAGCCATCGCGTGCGCGAGAACGGCTTGGGGACGCTCGTCGGGCCGACCGGAGGTGTGTGTTGGGCACGAGGTCCGCACGGCTCGCCGTGCTGGCGGGGCTGGCGGCGCTCGTCGCGTGGGGTACTCCAGCCGCGGCCACGACCGCCCCGGTGTTCCGTCCGGGCCTCCACCTGAGGGCGCCGTCGTTACCCTCGTCGTTACCTCCGGGGTTCTTGAACAACCTGACCGTGGCCGAGCCCAGCATCCGGGTCGACTCGGGCGGGCGGATGTACGTGATCGCTCCCGACTCGGCGCCGATCGGTTGCGAGCTGTGGGAGGTGCCGTCGACCCTGGCGTCGCAGACGTTCCTCGGGGCACCCGACGGTGGGCTCGGAGGCGGTGACTGCGACCTCGCGGTGAGCGCGAAGCCGGTGTCGGGCTCGACGTTCCCGACCGTCTCGTACTCGAGCTTGTCGCTGCCGAACATCACCGTGGGCAAGTCGACCAATGGTGGAGCCACGTTCACGACGCCGAACCCGCTCGCGACGCAGACCCTCGGCGACGACAGGCAGTGGAACGCCGCCGGCGAGGGCAACGTCGTGTACCTGAGCTACCACATCCTCGAGACGAACAACATCGCCGTGTCCCGCTCGACCGACGGCGGCGCGACCTACCTGTTCCGCGGCCTGGCGATCGACACCGACCACATCGGGCAGGCCCTCTACAACAACGAGCTTGGCCCGATCGTCGTCGACATGCATTCGGGGCTGAACCCGAAGCCCGTGTACACGATCTTCACCGCGCCGGCCACGCTCACCGAGAACATCAACACCGTCGCCGGCTCGACCCAGACCGCCAACCACGCGCTGTACCTCGCGTCGTCCTACGACGGTGGCGCCACGTGGAGGGACGCGCCCATCTACGTCGGGCCCGACATCAACACGACGTACGACCACATCTTCCCGTCCCTCGGTGCCGACTCCGGCGGCGGACTGTGGGCGGCATGGACCAGCCGGAACGGTGACGGCACCGTCCAGCACGTCTACGCGACGTACGCCAAGCCGACCAACGGCACCCAGACCCACGTGTGGTCGGTGCCCGCGCAGATCGACCAGACCGCGGGCGTGGCCAAGCTCTTCCCGTGGATCGTCGGCGGCGGCTCGGCGCGCGCCGACCTGGTCTGGTACCAGGGCACCCAGCCGACGAACGAGGACACGTCAAACGACTGGACGGTGCGCTTCGCCCAGCTCACCAGGACCAACGGTGGGATCGCCAGCGTCCAGGCGCAGGCCAGCGATCACGTCATCCACCACGGCCAGATCTGCACGACCGGCGTGGAGTGCACGTTCGGCGGGGACCGCACCCTGCTCGACTTCTTCCAGGTGGCGGTGACGCCCGACGGCCGCGCCGCCATCGCCTGGGCCGATGACTCGTTGTCAGCGGGGATAGGCCAGATCTACGTGACCGTCCAGTGCGGGGGAACGAGCGCGAAGACGGGCGGAGGCCTCAAGAGCACCTGCTGATCGGGTCGCGCTGGTGCATGCTCGCGGGGCCGTGGCGCTCGAGGCCGTCGTCTTCGACTGGGGTGGGACGCTCACGCCGTTCGTGGCCGCCGAGCTCGCCGATGCATGGCGGCTGGCGGCGCGCCACATCGCCCCCGACCGCGAAGACGAGCTCACCGCACAGCTGGTCGCCGTCGAAGAGGCGTTCTGGCAGACCACCTCGACCACGCAGCGCAGCGGTACGCTGGCCGACCTGCTGGCGGCAGCGACGCGCGCGCTGCATCTCGACGTCGCCGAGGTGCTGCTCGAGGAGGCGGCCGTCGTCCACCTCGACGCGTGGACGCCGCACGTGCGTCACGATCCCGACGCCGTGCCGACGATCGCCGAGCTACGCGGCCGCGGCCTGCGCATCGGCATGCTGTCGAACACGCACTGGCCCCGCCACTTCCACGAGCGGTTCCTCGCGCGTGACGGGCTGGCCGAGCTGATCGAGACGCGCCGCTACACCAGCGAGATGTCGTTCCAGAAGCCGCACGCGTCGGCCTTCCATGCCGTTCTACGCGACCTCGACGTCGACGACCCCGGGCGCGCCGTGTTCGTCGGCGACCGGCCCTGGGACGACATCCACGGCGCCAAGAACGTCGGGATGCGTGCCGTTCTGCGGCGCAACCCCGAGGTCCCCGGTCACGACGTCGAGCCCGACGCTGTGATCGAGCGACTTCCGGAGTTGCCTGCCGTCATCGACCGGCTCGGCGCCTGACCTGTCCCATTACAGTCCCTTCCCATGCGGATCGACGGAGCAGCGGCACTCGTCACGGGTGGGGCATCGGGCCTGGGGGAGGCGACGGTACGGCAGCTCGTGGGCGCGGGCGCGTCTGTCACCATCGTCGATCGAGACGAGGCCCGCGGCGACGCGCTGGCCAAGGAGCTCGGCGACCGGGTGGGCGTCGCCGCCGCCGACGTCGCCGACGAGGAGCAGGTGCGCGCCGCTCTGGCCCAGGCTCAGCAGAGTGGTCCCGTGCGTATTGCCGTCAACTGCGCCGGCATCGGCTGGGCGTCGCGGGTCGTCGCCAAGGACGGCACTCCCCACGACCTCGGCCTCTTCAGCAAAGTCGTGCAGGTAAACCTCATCGGCACGTTCAACGTGCTGCGTCTGGCCGCGCAGGCGATGGCGTCGACCGACGTGCTCGACGGCGGTGAGCGCGGTGTGATCGTCAACACCGCGTCGATCGCCGCGTTCGACGGTCAGATCGGCCAGTGCGCGTACTCGGCGTCGAAGGGAGGGGTGGTTGGGCTCACCCTGCCGGCGGCGCGCGATCTCGCGTCGGTCGGCGTGCGAGTGGTCACCATCGCCCCGGGCACGTTCGAGACGCCCATGCTGGGCACGCTGCCGGAGGAGGGCCGCCAGGCGCTGGCGGCGCAAGTGCCGTTCCCCCGCCGGCTCGGACGGCCCGAGGAGTACGCGGCGCTCGTGCAGCACATCTGCGAGAACACCATGCTCAACGGCGAGACCATCCGCCTCGACGGGGCGCTGCGCATGCCCCCGAAGTAGTGCGCTCGTACTACGAGATCCTCGGCGTGGCGGCCACGGCGTCTCGGGACGAGATCCGTCGGGCCTATCTCGCCGGGGCCCGCCGCCTGCACCCCGACACGGGGGCCGCGGACCAGCGCGGCATGCAGGTGCTCAACGAGGCGTGGACGGTGCTGCGCGACCCACGCCGCCGCCGCGCCTACGACCGCACGCTGGGGCTGCCCGCGGAGACGCCGCGGGCGTCACCCACGTTCGTGCCGCTGGCGTTCGACGACGACGAGTACGTCGCGGCCGACCTCGTCGAGGGGCCGCTGCGGCCGAGCCGGGTCGGCGACACCGCCCTCCTGGTGCCGGCGGGCCTGCTCGTCGGCGCGATCGCCTCGGTGATGCTGGCGGCGATGACGGCGAACGAGTTCCTCCTGGCGCTGGCCTTCCTCCTCGGCGTCCTCGCGGTCGCCACCTTCTTGATCGCCCCCCTCCTGGTCATGGTCCGTCAACGTCGGAATTAGGCTGCTTTCATGCGCTATGTCGAGGTCAACGGTGTCCGTCTCTCGTCGATCGGGCTGGGCTGCTGGCAGTTCGGCTCCCGCGAGTGGGGGTACGGCAAGGACTACGTCGAGAACGAGGCGGGCGGCATCGTGCGCCGCGCCCTCGAGCTCGGCATCACCCTGATCGACACGGCCGAGGTCTACGGCTTCGGCACGTCCGAGCGCGTCGTGGGGCAGGCGCTGGCCGACAGGCGTTCCGAGGCGTTCGTCGCCACCAAAGTCCTACCCGTGATGCCGCTGGCGCCGATCGTCGTGCAGCGCGGCCGGGGCAGCGCCCGCCGGCTGCAGACGCAGAAGATCGATCTGTACCAGATCCACTGGCCGAACCCCGTCGTGCCCATCGGTCCGCAGATGACGGGCATGCGCCGGCTGCAGCAGGAAGGCGTTGTCGAGCACGTCGGCGTGAGCAACTTCTCGCTGAAGCAGTGGCAGGCCGCCGAACGCTCGCTCGGCGGGCCGGTGCTCAGCAACCAGGTCCGCTACAGCCTGGTGGCGCGCAAGCCTGACCGCGAGCTGGTGCCCTACGCGCAGCAGAACGACCGCCTCGTCATCGCCTACAGCCCGCTCGGCCAGGGACTGCTGTCTGCCAAGTACGACGCGACCAACCGGCCCACCGGGGCGGCACGCGCCAGCAACCCGCTGTTCCTGCCCGAAAACCTCGCGCGCGCCGGCGAGCTGCTCGAGGCGCTGCGCTCGGTCGCCAAGACCCACGACGCCACACCCGCGCAGGTTGCGCTGGCCTGGTTGATTCGCAAGCCCAACGTGGTGGCCATCCCGGGCGCCAGCAGCGTCAAGCAGCTCGAATCGAACGCGGCCGCCGCCGACATCGAGCTCAGCGACGACGACGACGCGCTGCTCACCGAGGCGTCCGACCGGTTCCGCCCCAAGCAGGGCATCGCCTCGATCCCCGATCTCGCGCTGGCAAGGCTGCGCCGGTAGCAGCAGCTAGACGCGCTCCCAGTCCTTCCACACCGGGTCGTAGCCGGCGAGCCGGAGCGCGGCGGCGACGTCGCGCGGAGACCGGTCGTCGCTCACCTCGAACTGCGGCTCGGCATCGCTGGGCGACGCGTAGCCGCCGGGTTCGGTGTGCGAGCCTGCCGACATGTGGGTGACGCCGAGGCGGACCAGCGAGTCGCGGAACGCGGGGTTCTCTCGCGTCGAGAGCACGAGGCCGGTGTCGGGCAGCAGCAGGCGCAGCGCGCACAGCAGCTGCACGAAGTCACGGTCGTCGACGACGTGCTCGGGCTCGAATCCTGCCGCGGGCCGGAGGCGGGGCAGCGAGATCGTCACCTCGCACCGCCACCAGCGTCTCAGCAGGGCGCGCGCGTGCGCGGCCACGGCCAGGGCATCGACTCGCCAGTCGTCCTGCAACCCAAGCAACGCGCCGATGCCCAGCCGCCGCATGCCCGCCTCGGCGCCGCGGTCGAGCGCCGTCAGCCGCCAGTCGTAGTTGCGCTTCTTCCCCTTCAGGTGCACGGCTGCGTACACGTCACGGTCGTAGGTCTCCTGGTAGACGACGAGGCCCTCGCAGCCGGCGCCGGCCAGTCGGCGGTACGTATCTGTGTCCCACACCTGCACCTCGACCGAGATCGACGGGATCTCGGGCGCGAGCGCGCTCACGCACTCGACCAGGTAGTCCTTGGAGACGATACGAGCGTGCTCGCCCGACACGAGCAGAAGGTGGCGAAACCCGCGCGCCCGAAGCTCGCGCGCCTCCGTCAGGACCTCCTCGGGCGACAGGGTGCGGCGTGGCACCTCGTTGTCGGCGCACACCGAGACACACTCGTTCGACAGGTACAGCGGCGAGAAGAGGTGGATCGTGCGACCGAAGCGCCGCACCGTGGTTTCGTGCGAGAGCCGAGCCAGCTCCTCGAGCCGGTCGCCGGCCGCGTCCGACAGCAGAGCCGCGAAATCGGCAAGGGAGCGTCGAGGACTGCGCAGCGCGCGCTCGACGTCGAGGGGCGTGGCGTCGTCGACGTGGGCGCGCAGGCGGTCGAAGTCGGTGGCGAGGACGTCGTCGGCGGCGGTGAGCGTCACGACAAGAAGCCGGTCAAGGGCGACGATGCGTCGGCTACGCGCGCAACTGTGGGGAGGCCGGCGAGGAAGCCGCGACGGCCGGCCTCGACCGCCAGCTTGAACGCGGTGCCCATCGCGACCGGGTCGCCGGCGGTGCCGATGGCGGTGTTGACGAGCACGGCGTCGGCGCCGAGCTCCATGGCCTCGGCCGCCTGCGAGGGCGCGCCGATACCGGCGTCGACCACTACCGGCACCAGCGACTGCTCGACGATGATCTCGAGAGCGGCGCGGGTTCGGAGCCCCTGGTTCGAGCCGATCCACGACCCCAGCGGCATGACCGTCGCGCAGCCCGCCTCCTCGAGGCGCTTGCACAGGATCGGGTCGGCGTTGACATAGGGCAGCACGACGAAGCCGTCGGCGCACAGGATCTCGGCCGCCTTCAGCGTCTCCACGGGGTCGGGGAGCAGGTAGCGAGGATCGGGGGTCACCTCGAGCTTGATCCACTCGGGCAACCCGGCGGCCCGCGCCAGGCGCGCCAGTCGCACGGCCTCGGTGGCGTCGACGGCCCCGCTGGTGTTGGTGAGCAGCAGCACCCGCTCGGGTGGGATGGCGTCGAGGATGTCGTCGGTCGCGGTCGGGTCGACCCGCCGCAGCGCGACCGTCACCAGCTCGGTGCCGCAGGCCTCGATGGTGGCGCGCAACGCCTGGTTGGAGGGGAACTTGCCGGTGCCGAGGAAGAGGCGGGAGCCGAACTCCCTCCCTGCGATGACCAGCCGGTCGTCCATGCACGCCTCCTCGACCCGCATTACCGGGCCGGTCTCCGGAGGGTCGCGGGCCGGTCGTGCCCGCCTCTCAGCCCGGCGCTCCGAGCTCCCCTGCGTGTGCTGTCTCGCCGTAGGTTACCGCCGTGCGCTACTGGACGGTCGACGAGGCGCGGGCGTACCTGCCCCGGCTGCGCGAGCTCGTCGAGCGCATCCGGCGGGCGTCTCTGGCGGCGGCGCGCACCCGGGGTAACGGGCACGGGCCGGCGACCGACGACGTGCGCGACGCGCTCGACGAGCTGGCGGAGAACGACGTCGTGCTGCGCGACCCGTCGGTGGGCCTCATCGACTTCCACGCCCGCGGGCCCGACGGGGTCGTCTACCTCCTCTGCTGGCGACTGGACGAGCCCGACCTGGCCTGGTGGCACCTGCCCGAGGACGGCTTCGCCGGCCGCAAACCGCTGCCACGGGACCAAGCATGAGTACGCGAAAGCTCATCGCCGCGGCGCTGATCACGGGTCTCGCGATCCTGGTGGCCTTCACCGTGCAGGTCGTGCTCGCCCTCCACCACTAACTGGATAGCGTGGCCCGAGGATGCCCGATCAGTACGACATCGTCGTGATCGGTGGTGGGCCCGGTGGGTATGCCGCCGCGCTCTACGGCGCCGCCGCGGGCCTGTCGGTGGCGGTCGTCGAGAAGGACAAGGTCGGCGGCACCTGTCTGCACCGTGGTTGCATCCCGGCCAAGGAGTTCCTCGAGACGGCGAGCGTCTTCCGCACGGTCGCCGGGGCCAAGGAGTTCGGCATCCAGGCCGACCAGCCCACCGTCGACTTCAAGGCCAGCGCGGCCCGGAAGCAGAAGGTCGTCGACCAGCTCTGGAAGGGACTCCAGGGCCTGATGAAGAACCGCAAGATCACGACCGTCCCGGGCACGGGCTCGCTGCACGCGGGCCGAACCGTGAAGGTCGACGACGGCACGGAGCTCGTGGGCCGTCACGTCGTGCTCGCAAGTGGTTCGGTGCCCCGCACGCTGCCCGGCTTCGACGTCGACGGCCGCTTCGTCCTCACCTCCGACGAGGTTCTCGATCTCCAGCAGCTCCCGGGCTCGGCCGCCGTGATCGGCGGCGGCGCCATCGGCTGCGAGTTCGCGTCGATGCTGAGCGACCTCGGCACCCAGGTCACGGTGTTGGAGGCGCTGCCGAAGCTGCTGCCGGGCTGCGACGCCGACGTGGTCGACGTGGTCGCCCGCTCGTTCAAGCGACGCGCCATCGACGTGCGCACCGGCGTCTCGGTCGAGGGACACGAGCCCGACGGCGACCAGACGACGGTCCATCTCGGCGGCGGCGAGTCGGTCGCGGTCGACGCGGTCGTCGTCTCGGTCGGAAGGCGACCCTTGTCCGACGGTCTGGGCCTCGACGGCACGGCCGTCGAGGTCGACGACAAGGGCTTCGTGACGGTCGACGACCACATGCGCACCGGTGAGGAGGGCGTGTACGCCGTCGGCGACCTCGTCAACACGCCACAACTCGCCCACGTGGGGTTCGCGGAGGCCATCGTGGCGGTGAAGGACATGCTCGGCGAGACCCCGGTACCCGTCGACTACAGCCGCGTGCCGTGGTGCATCTACTGCCGCCCCGAGGTCGCTTTCGCCGGTCCCGGCGAGCAGGCGGCGCGCGACGCCGGGATCGACGTGGTCACGTCGAAGATCCGGTACGCGGGCAACAGCCGCGCCCTCATCGTGGGCGACGCCGAAGGGCTCGTGAAGGTCATCGCCGAGAAGCGCCCGGACGGGAAGGCAGGTCGGATCGTCGGCGTGCACATGGTCGGGCCTTGGGTCACCGAGCAGCTCGGGCAGGGCTACCTCGCGGTGAACTGGGAGGCGCTGCCCGAGGAGGTGGGGCTGTTCATCCAGCCCCACCCCACGTTGTCCGAGACGTTCGGCGAGGCGATGCTGTCCCTCACCGGGAGGGGGTTGCACGGCTGATGGCCGACATCACCATGCCGCAGCTCGGCGAGACCGTCACCGAGGGCACGATCACGAAGTGGTTCAAGCAGGTCGGCGACAAGATCGACCGAGACGAGCCGTTGTTCGAGGTCTCTACCGACAAGGTCGACTCCGAGGTGCCGTCGTCGGCCGGCGGTTACCTCGCCGAGATCCTGGTGCCGGAGGGCGAGACCGTCGATGTCGGGACGCGGCTGGCGGTCGTCACCGACCAGCCCCCGGGCGCCGGCGACGGGCAGACGTCGTCCGCAACCGAGGCCGAGCCGGAGGCGCCAGCGCCGGAGCCCGAAGTCGCAGCGCCCGCGCCGGAGCCCGAGCCGGAGGCGGCGGCACCCCAGCCCGAGCCCGAACCGACGCCTGAGCCGACGCCTGAGCCGGTCCACGCGGCGCGTCCGCCGGCAGACGGCGCCGGCACGCGGCCGGCGGGACGGACCGAGGGGAAGGTGCTTTCGCCCGTGGTGCGCCGGCTGATCGCCGAACACGGCCTCGACGCGGCGCAGATCACCGGCACCGGAGCCGGTGGGCGCATCACCCGCAACGACGTGCTCGCCGTCGTCGAGGGGCCACGACCGGCGCCCGCCGCGCCCGCCGCACCGGCGGCACCGGCCGCGTCGGCGGTGAAGGAACCGCCTGCCGAGAAAGAAGCGCCGGCCGCGCCCGCGGCGCGACCCGAACCGCCGGCCCCGGTCGCGCCAACCAGGGCGGCGGAGCGCGACGAGGTAATCCCGTTCTCCAACATCCGGCGCCGCACGGCCGAGCACATGATCCGCTCGAAGGCGACGTCGGCCCACGTGCTGGTGGTGGTCGAGACCGACTTCGAGGGCGTCGACCGCGTTCGAAGCGCGGTGCAGGAGCGTTTTCGTCAGGAGGAGGGCTTCACGCTCACCTACCTGCCGTTCGTGTGCCGCGCCGTCATCGACGCTCTGCGGGAGTTCCCGCACGTCAACGCGTCGGTGGGCGACGACCGGCTGATCGTCCATCACGACATCCACCTCGGCATCGCGGTCGACCTCTCGTTCGAGGGACTGATCGTGCCCGTGGTCCACGACGCGGACAGCAAGCGCCTCGTCGGTATCGCGCGGGAGATCTCCGATCTCGCGGCGCGGGCGCGGTCCAAGCGACTGGGCATGGACCAGATCACCGGCGGCACCTTCACGATCACCAACCCCGGCCCGTTCGGCACGCTCGTCACCGCGGCCGTCATCAACCAGCCGCAGGTCGCGATCCTGTCGACGGACGGGGTCAAGAAGCGGCCGATCGCCATCGAGCTGCCCGACGGCACCGACGGCATCGCCATCCATCCCGTGGGCAACCTCGCGCTCAGCTTCGACCACCGGGCCTTCGACGGCGCCTACGCGGCGGCGTTCGTGGCCAAGGTGAAGGAGATCCTCGAGACGCGCGACTGGCGCACCGAGCTGTAATGCTCCGCGTCCGCTGGCTCGGGCGGGTCCGGTACCGGGACGCCCACGCGCTGCAGCACGCGCTGTTCGCGCGGGCCGTCGACGACTACCTGCTCCTTCTCGAGCACCCGCACGTGTACACGCTGGGCGTGCGAGCGCGACGTGAGCACGTGCTGATCGATCCCGCCGCCGTCGGTGCCGAGCTCGTGGAGACCGACCGGGGCGGCGACGTCACCTATCACGGACCAGGCCAGCTGGTCGGCTACCCGATCGTGTCCGTGCCCACTGTGCCCGGCGCGGTGCCGGCGCACGTCCGGGCGGTCGAGCGGCTCGTCATCGACGCCCTTGCCGATGTCGGCTTGCCCGGGGCAGGCCGGCTCGAGGGTTACCCGGGTGTCTGGGTCGGCGACCGCAAGATCTGTGCCATCGGCGTGAAGGTCACGCGGGGCCGCTCGATGCACGGCTTCGCCCTCAACGTCGATCCCGACCTGTCGATGTTCGGCCACATCGTGCCCTGCGGAATCGCCGACAAGGCGGTGACATCGCTGGCCGCCGAGGGCGTGCGGCTGTCGATGAACGACGTGGCCGAAGCTGTGGCGCGCCGCGCGGCGGAGCAGTGGGCGCCCGACGGCGTCGTCGAGCGCCAGGACGTTGCCCCGGTCCACGAGCCCGACCGAGTCCGCCCGGTGGGACTCGAGCTCCGCGAGCGAAAGCCAGAGTGGTTGCGGGCCAAGGCGCGCATGGGGCCCGACTTCCTCGCCCTGAGGGAGACGATGCGCTCGCTCGACCTCGTCACCGTCTGCGAGGAGGCGGGTTGCCCCAACATCTTCGAGTGCTGGGGCCAGGGCATGGCGACGTTCATGATCAACGGCGACCGCTGTACGCGCGCGTGCGGGTTCTGCCAGGTGGACACCCGGCGGCCCGACGTGCCCGACCCCGGCGAGCCCGAGCACGTGGCCGAGGCCGTCGCCCGCATGAACCTCGCCCACGCGGTCGTCACCGCGGTGGCGCGCGACGACCTCGCCGACGGCGGGGCGGCGGGCTTCGCGGCCACCGTCGCCGCCATCCGGCGCCGCTGCCCGGGCACGACGGTGGAGGTGCTGGTGCCCGACTGCAAGGGCGACCCGGCCGCGCTGGCGACCGTTTTCGACGCCCGGCCCGACGTCGTCAATCACAACCTCGAGACGGTGGCCCGGCTCCAGCGTGTCGTGCGGCCCTCGGCGTCGTACGCGCGCAGCCTGGCCGTGCTCGGCCGGGCCAAGGAGGCAGGGCTCGTGACCAAATCGGGCGTCATATGCGGCATGGGCGAGACCGAGCGCGAGGTGCTCGGGGCGCTCGCCGACCTGCGGGCGGTCGGCGTCGACGTGGTGACCCTCGGCCAGTACCTGCGGCCGAGCGCGTCCCATCTCCCGGTGGCCCGTTGGTGGACACCCGACGAGTTCGACCGCGTGCGCGCGGCCGGCGAGGACATGGGGTTCGCCCACGTCCAGGCGTCGCCGTTGACGCGCTCCAGCTACCACGCCCGCGAGGCGAGAGAGGCGGCCATCCACTCATGAGCCATGTTCTTGTCACGGGGTGTTCGAGTGGGTTCGGACTCGAGACGGCCGTCGAGTTGGCGCAACGCGACTGGCACGTGTTCGCCACGATGCGCAACCTCGACAAGCGCGGGCGCCTCGACAGCTTCCTCACCCGCTCCGACAAGGTCGACGTGCTCCAGCTCGACGTCACCGACGCGGCCTCTATCGAGCACGCGGTCAAGGAGCTCCTCGCCATCACCGGCGGCCGCCTCGAGGCGGTCGTGCACAACGCGGGTGTTTCGCACGGCGCGGCCTTCGAGGACGTGCCCGACGACGAGGCCCGCCGTGTGTTCGAGACCAACTTCTTCGGCGTCCTGGCGCTGACGCGCGCCGTCCTCCCCGTGATGCGCGAGCAGCGGTCGGGGCGAATCGTGCTCATCTCGAGCGACTCGGCCTTCTACGGCGCGCCCGGGCTGTCGATCTACACGGCGTCGAAGTGGGCCCTCGAGGGATGGGCGGAGTCGATCGCCTACGAGGTCGAGCCGTTCGGGATCCAGGTCGTGTGTGTCGAACCGGGCTCGTACCGCACCGACATCTGGGACAGCTCGCCCCGCATCATTCCTCCCGACAGCGCCTACCGCGAGCTGGCCGAGATCGAGGAGAAGGCGGTGCAGGAGCAGCTCGTGGCGCGGGCGCGCGACCCCAAGGAGGTCGCCAAGGTCGTGGCGCGCGCGCTCGAGGCGCGCCAGCCTCGCTTCCGCTACCCCGTCGGACCCGACGCCAAGACGATGGCGACGGCCCGTGGCATCGTCCCCCGGCGCGCGCAGGCAGCAGTGGTCAGGCGGATCCTCGGTATCCACCGCTGGAAGCCGTGAGCGGTCGCGTCGAGCGCGTGCGGGCCCGGATGGGCGAGCTCGGCGTCGACGCGTTGTTGTTGTCGCTCGGGCCCGACCTGCCGTGGCTCACCGGTTACGAAGGGACGCCGCTCGAGCGTCTCACCATGCTCGTGCTGCCGGCCGACAGCGACGCGACGCTCGTCGTCCCGCGCCTGGAGGCGCCGCGGGTCGAGCCACCCGGCTGGGTCGTGCTGCGACCGTGGGAGGAGACCGAGGACCCGATCGGCATCGTCGCCGGGCTTGTCGGTGCAGCCGAGTCGCTGGCGGTGTCCGACCAGACCTGGTCGCGCTTCGTGCTCGCGCTCCAGGCCGCGCTGCCGCGGGCACGCTGGCGGCCGTCGTCGCTGGTGACCGCGTCGCTGCGGGCGGTCAAGGACGCGGGGGAGATCGCCGCACTGCGCGCGGCTTCGGCGGCGGCGGATCGCGTCGCCGAGCAGCTCCTGCGGGGTGAGATCGCGCTCGTAGGGCGCACCGAGGCCGAGGTGTCGGTCGACCTCGGCCGGCGGTTGCGGGCCGAAGGCCACGAGCGGGTGAACTTCGCCATCGTCGGCAGCGGGCCCAACTCGGCCAGCCCTCACCACGAGCCCGGCCGGCGGGTGATCGGCCGCGCCGAGGCGGTGGTCTGCGACTTCGGCGGGGTCTTCGACGGCTACTGCTCCGACATCACCCGCACCGTCTTCACCGCCGAGCCGCCGGCCGAGTTCCGCGACCTGTACCTCGCGGTCGAGCGCGCGCAGGCGGCGGCGGTCGACGCCGCGACCGTGGGCATGCCGTGTGAGGACGTCGACGGCGTGGCCCGGCGGATCATCGACGAGGCGGGTTACGGCCCGTACTTCGTCCACCGCACGGGACATGGGATCGGGGTCGAGGCGCACGAGGATCCCTATCTCGTCGGCGGGAACTGCGAACCGCTCGCCGCGGGCCACGCGTTCTCGATCGAGCCCGGCATCTACCTCGACGGTCGCTGGGGAGCGCGCATCGAGGACATCGTGGTCGCCACCGCTGCCGGTCCCGACGCGCTCAACCGCGTCGCGCACGACCTCGTCGTTGTCGAGGCCTGAGTGGACCTGGGCATCGACGGCAAGGTGGCGCTGGTCACGGCCGCGTCGAAGGGCCTCGGACGCGCGTCGGCGCTCGCGCTTTCGGAGGCGGGCGCGAAGGTCGTTATCTGCGCGCGCGGCGAG
>VAXF01000310.1 GCA_005888395.1 Actinomycetota bacterium
AGAACCCTCGCTTGCGTGCCTCCTCGGCGAGGTAGCGCACGGCGGTGGACCACTGCTTGGCCACGAAGTCGCCCCGTTGGTTCACGTAGACGGTCTCGCCTCGCGAGAACATCGTCGGCCCGGCGAACTTCGTGTCGGTCACCTTGTAGTCGACGAACCGGCGCCGCATGCGGAGGCGGTCACCTGGATAGATCCGGGCGGTGCCGAACCACCACTCGTCGCCGCCGAAGATCATGTGGGTGCCCGGGATGTTGCCGACGATCGCCGGGCCGGCGCCGTGGCCGACGTCGCAGCAGACGGCGAACGACTGCGGCGCCACG
>VAXF01000311.1 GCA_005888395.1 Actinomycetota bacterium
AGTGGAGCGGGTTGGGGTACTGCATCCCCTGCGCCCAGCGGCGCACGTCGGTGGTGGTCACCGGGTCCTTGAGCTGGCCGCCGCCGACCGGCTTGCCCACGTGGCGGTCGACGTCGCTCGTGTCGAACCGCACCGCTTCCTCGACTGTGGCCATGGCGACCCCCAAGCTCGCTGACGCTCGTGTCAGGCCGAGACGCTACCCCGCACGCGGCGGGCCGGCGCGGGTGTGACGCGTCCCCGGCGGGTCGACCGCCCACGGCGCGGGCTCTCCCCAGCCGTCCTCGTACACGAGCTCGCCGAGCGGGCGGCGGCGGACGGGCCCGTGGCGTCCCTCCGGGTGGCCGAGGGCAATGGTGGCGGCGACGAACACGTCGTCCGGTATGCCGACGGCGGCGCGCAGCTCGTTCTCAACCAGCAGGTGCCAGGTCGACAGGACGCCGCCGAGACCGATGGCGCGCGCCGCGAGGAGCAGGTTCTGGCACGCGGGGTACACCGACGCGCCCTCGTAGGTGTTGGGCCGGTCGTAGCGCACGTGGCAGGCGATCACGACGACGGGCACGCTCTCGAACTCGTCCGCGAAGCGCTGCATGGTGCGGGCCATCCGCGCCTTGGGCGAGTCGGTCTTTGCGCCCGAGCCCGACTCGTAGCCGTCGCTCGCCCGCTTCATCGCCCACGCGGACCGGAAGGCGCGCCCGAGGATCGCCTTTGCCTCACGCGCCCGGGGCCCGTCGCGCAGCACGACGAAACGGAAGGGCTGCCGGTTCGACCCGGACGGCGCACGGCTGGCCGCGAACAGGATCCGCGCCAGGTGGTCGTCCGACACGGGCTCGGGGGTGAAGCGGCGGATGGCCCGGGTGGTGGCGATGCCCTCGAGGAGGTCGATGGTCTCGATGCTGACGTTCACGCCACCATTCTCTAGCCTCCGGCCGTGGCCGAGACGGCGAAGGAGTGGATCGAGCGTGACACGGCCGTCGTCTGGCACGGGTTCACGCAGATGTCGTCGTTCGCCGACAACGCGCCGATCATCGTGGATTCGGCCGAGG
>VAXF01000108.1 GCA_005888395.1 Actinomycetota bacterium
GACGCGCTTGTCGCGTTCGCAGAAGAACACTTCGGGGAACGCACCGCCGATTAGTCACGTGCGCCCACCCCTCCCGGCCCGCGAGGATGGGGGCATGGCAGGGGACCTCGAGCCGGCCCGGCGCGGGTGGCGGCTCATGCTGGGGGCGTTGCGGCCTCACCGCCGCAAGGTCGTCCTCGGCGTGCTGGCCGGGCTGGTCTGGACCGCGGCCAAGGTCAGCGTTCCCCGGCTGGCGGGTGTGGCCATAGACCGCGGGGTCATCCACGGTCACCACGGCGCCCTCGTGATGTGGCCGCTGATCATCGTCGCCGTGGGGACGGTGCAGGGCGTGTGCACGGGCACGCGGCGATTCCTCGCCATCAGTCTCGCCGCCGGTGTCGAGACCGACCTCCGGCAGCGGCTCTTCGCCCACCTCCAACGGCTCCACTTCGGGTTCCACGACCGCTCGCAGACCGGCCAGATGATGGCGCGCGCCAACAGCGACCTCCAGCAGATCCAGTTCTTCCTCGTCTTCATCCCGCTGGCGATCGCCAACACGCTCACCGTCGTGTCGATCGCCGTCATCCTGCTGTTGATGAACGCGCCGCTGGCGCTGCTCGCGCTCGGCGCGCTTCCGCTGGTGAACATGACGGCCAAGCGGTTCTCGTCCCGCATCCATCCCACCGTGCTCGCCCTCCAGCAAGAGCTGGGCGAGCTGGCGTCGGTGGTCGAGGAGACGATCTCGGGCGTCCGCGTCGTGAAGGGATTCGGCGCCGAGCCCCTCCAGGCCCGCCGGCTGCGCAAGGAGGCCGACGACGTCCAGAACGTCTCGCTGCTAGCGGCGCGCATTCGGTCGGCGTACATCCCCATGCTCGACCTGCTGCCGACGATCGGGCTGATCATGGTCGTCTGGTTCGGGGGCCACCAGGTGCTCGCCGGGCACCTCACGATCGGCGGGCTCACCGCCTTCTATGCGTACGTCCTCATGCTCATCTGGCCGCTGCGGATGACCGGCATGCTCATCGCCCAGGCGCAGCGATCGAAGGCGGCGGCCGAGCGCGTCGACGAGATCCTCCAGACCGAACCCGAGATCGTCGACCGCCCGGGTGCCGTCGGCCTGCCTCCCGGCGGTGGGGGCGAGGTGCGCTTCGAGAACGTGACGTTCGGCTACTACGGGCTCGCCCACCCGGTGCTCGACGGCCTCGACCTGGTCCTGCGCGCGGGCGAGGCCGTGGCCGTGGTCGGGCCGACCGCGTCGGGCAAGACCACGATCGCCCGCCTGATCCCGCGCTTCTACGACGTCGACGCCGGCCGCGTCGTGGTCGACGGCGTCGACGTCCGTGACGCGCGCCTGCACGACCTGCGCCGCGCGGTCGGGCTCGTGTTCGAGGACACGTTCCTGTTCAGCGACACGGTGCGGGCCAACATCGCCTTCGCCGATCCCGCCGCACCGGAGGCCGCGGTTGTCCGCGCCGCCCGCGCGGCGGGCGCCCACGAGTTCATCAGCGCGCTACCCGGCGGCTACGACACGATGATCGGGGAGCACGGCTACTCGCTGTCGGGCGGCCAGCGCCAGCGCATCGCCATCGCGCGAGCCATCCTGGCCGACCCGCGCGTGCTGATCCTCGACGACGCCACGTCGTCGGTCGACCCCACCAAGGAGCACGAGATCCGATCGGCCCTCGCAGAGGTCATGCGCGGGCGCACGACGATCGTGATCGCGCACCGGCCCGCCACCATCGCGCTCGCCGACCGGGTGGTGCTGCTCGACGAGGGACGGGTGGTGGCCGAGGGCACCCACGAGGGCCTGCTGGCCACGAGCGCCCGCTACCGCGAGGTGCTCGCCCGGGCCGAGGAGGACGAGGCGGACGAGATGGCGGCGGTCTCAAGATGATGTGGAACACGGGCGGGTGGATGCCCGGCATCGACGACGACGAGCGTCTGGACGCGCGCGCCGCCCGGCGCGTCGTCCGGCGCACGTTCCGCCTGCTCCGGCCCTACCGACGCAGTGTTGTGCTGACGCTGTTCGTCATGGTGCTCGCCACCGCCCCGTTCATCGGTGGGCCACTGGTGGTGAAGTACGCGATCGACAATGGACTGCGCCGGCACGACGGCGCGGCCCTCGACTACGCCGCGCTCGCCTACGTCGTTCTCGCGGTGGCTGGCTTCGTCTTCGGCCGCCTCCAGATCTGGCTGGTGGCCCGGGTCGGCGAAGCCTTCCTGCGCGACCTCCGGGTGCGGGTCTTCGACCATCTCCAGTCGCTCTCGCTCGACTTCTTCGGCGAGGAGCAGACCGGCCGGCTCGTGTCCCGCATGACGTCGGACATCGAGGCACTCACGGAGCTGGTCCAGACGGGCCTGCTGATGTTCGTCCAGAACGGCCTGTTGCTCCTTGGGTCGCTGATCGCGATCCTGATCGTGTCGCCGCGGCTGTCTGCCGTGTGCCTGATGGCCTTGCCGATCGTGATCGCGTCGAGCGTCCGCTTCCAGCGTCGCTCGAACGTCGCATACCTCACGCTCCGCGACCGGATCGGCCAGACGCTGGCGACGCTCCAGGAAGGGCTGTCGGGTATCCGGATCGTGCAGGCCTTCGCCCGCGAGGACATCCAGGAGGAGCGCTTCCTCCGTCACAACCGGGCCCAGCTCGAGGCCAACGTCGACACGGCCCGGATATCGGCCTTCTACTTCCCGGTGATCGAGCTGGCCGGCGTGGCCACGATCGCGATCGTCGTGGGCATCGGCGGGCTCTACGTGCACGAGAACCTGGTGACGGTGGGCACGGTGGGCGCCTTCATCGTGTACCTCAACAACCTGTTCGACCCCGTCCAGCAGTTGAGCCAGCTGTTCAACACGCTCCAGTCGGCGGGCGCGGCGATGGCCAAGCTGCTGGGTCTGCTCGACACCCGGGCCAGCGTCCGCGAGCGAGCGGGTGCCGTCGACCTGCCGGCGCGCGGAACGCTCTCGGTCGAGGACGTGGCGTTCTCGTACGACGGCGACAACCCCGTGCTCGAAGGGGTCACGCTCGACATCGCGCCCGGCGAGCGGCTTGCCCTTGTGGGCCCGACAGGAGCGGGGAAGTCGACCCTGTCGAAGCTGATCGCACGCTTCTACGACCCGACGCACGGACAGGTGGCGTTCGGCGGCCTCGACCTGCGCGACGCCACGTTCCGATCGCTCCGCCAGCGAATCGCGGTCGTGCCCCAGGAGGGGTTCCTGTTCGGGGGCACCATCCGCGACAACGTGCGCATCGGGCGGATCGACGCGACCGACGCCGAAGTCGAGCAGGCGCTGCGGGTCATCGGGTGTTACGACCGGTTTGCGTCGCTCCCCGAGGGCCTCGAGACGGAGGTGCGCGAGCGGGGTTCACGGCTCTCGGCGGGCGAGCGCCAGCTCGTGTCTCTGGCCCGGGCGGCGCTGGCCAACCCCGAGCTGCTGGTGCTCGACGAGGCCACGTCGAGCCTCGATCCGGGCACGGAGGCGATGGTCGAGGCGGCGATGGGTGTGCTCATGGAGGGCCGCACGGTGGTGGTCATCGCCCACCGGCTCTCCACCGCTGAGCGCGCGGACCGCGTCGCGGTCGTCGACGAGGGCAGACTGGTGGAGGTCGGCACCCATGCCGGCCTCGTCGCCGACGGCGGGCGCTACGCCGAGTTGTTCGGCTCGTGGTCGGGGGGTGTCCGAGCGGCGAGCTGACAAGGGAGGGCGGATGCACGAGAAGTCCAAGATCCGGCTCGAGGAGATCCTCGCCGAGCACGAGCGGCTCCGTGCGCAGGCGGCCGTCCAGCTCGAGGAGGACGCGCGCCGCACCGCCACCTTCATGGACCGGTTCGAGCGGATGAAGGACAGCATCATCAGGCCGGTGCTCGAGGAGACGTGCGAGACGCTTGCCGCGCGCGGCCACGAGGCCTGGCTCGAGGATGGCTCGACCGGCGCCGACGAGCGGATCAAGGACGCCCGCGTGTCCCTCCTCGTGACGCCGCGGCGGAGCGACGGGCTGCGCACCGATAGTGGCCGCGTCATGTTCTACGCCGAGCGAGGTCGCCACCGGATCGGCGTCAACGGCACCTATCGAGGTGGCATCTCCACGATGGGCGAGTACGACCCGGACGAGGTCACGCGCGACCTGGTCGAGGACAAGGTGCTCGAGGTCGTCGAGCGGGTGTTCGCGCCGCTGCACTAGGGCCGGTACCCTCGGCCCGTGGCCACGTCGACCCGCCGGTTCGGCACGGGCAAGCGCGAGGCTCACGACTCGTCGGCGTTCTACGCCCGCGGGCTCGCGCCAGCGCACTTCTCGGATGATCATGCCGTCAACGACGCTCCTGAGATCGACCGCGTGTGGTGCCACTCGGCGGAGTCGATGACCGAGCTGCCCGACGCGTGCGTCGCGCTGATGGTCACCTCGCCGCCGTACCACGCGGGCAAGGACTACGACACCGACGACTCCTTCGAGGGCTACCTCGCACTCCTCGAGCGGGTCTTCGCGGAGGTCCACCGCGTGCTCGAGCCCGGCGGGCGCGCCGTGGTGAACGTCGCCAACCTCGGCCGGCGTCCCTACGTGCCATTGGCGTCACTGGTGACGCGGTTGATGACGGAGCAGCTGGGCTTCTTCATGCGCGGCGAGGTGGTGTGGCGGAAGGCCGAAGGCGCCAACGGATCATGCGCATGGGGCTCTTGGCAGTCGGCCGCCAACCCGACGCTGCGCGACGTTCACGAGTATTGCCTGTGCTTCTCGAAGGGCCGCATGGACCGCGTGCGGCGGGGCCGCTCGACCGTCGGGCGCGACGAGTTCCTGGCCGCGACGCTCTCGGTCTGGGACATCCCGGCCGAGTCGGCCCGGCGGGTCGGCCACCCGGCGCCGTTCCCGGTGGCGCTGCCCCGGCGGTTCATCGAGCTGTACACGTTCGAGGGCGATCTGGTCCTCGACCCGTTCATGGGCTCGGGCTCCACCGCCGTGGCCGCCGTCGAGGCCGGCCGGCGCTACGTGGGCTACGAGACCGACCCTGCGTACGTGGCATTGGCCGAGGGGCGGCTGGCGGGTATTATCACTACGTAGGTAGGAGAAATTCCCACCGAGCGTAGGGAGCGCTGATCGCCTGATGTCCACCGCCGCCAAGGACCTCGACCTCGGTCGTTACAAGCTGGGCTGGTCCGACGCCGAGGACTACATCTTCAAGCCCAAGAAGGGCCTGAACTCCGACATCGTCGAGGAGATGTCGTGGATGAAGGGCGAGCCCGACTGGATGCGCCAGTTCCGGCTGCGCGCGTTTCGCAACTTCGAGCGCAAGCCGATGGCGGAGTGGTTCGCCAGGAACATGCCCGACATCGACTTCCAGGACATCTACTACTACATCAAGCCCACCGAGAAGCAGGTCGACGCGTGGGACGAGCTGCCGCCCGCCGTGGCAGAGACGTACCGCAAGCTCGGCATTCCCGAGGCCGAGCAGAAGTACCTCGCCGGCGTCACAGCGCAATATGAGTCAGAAGTCGTATACCACCGCAACCGCGAAGATCTCGAGAAGTCGGGCGTGCTCTTCGCCGACATGGACACGGCCCTGCGCGAGTGGCCGGAGCTCGTCAAGCAGTATTTCGGCACGATCATCCCACCCAACGACAACAAGTTCGCCGCGCTCAACTCGGCCGTCTGGTCGGGCGGCAGCTTCATCTACGTGCCACCGGGCGTCGAGGTGCCGATGCCGCTGCAGGCCTACTTCCGGATCAACGCCGAGAACATGGGCCAGTTCGAGCGCACGCTGATCATCGCCGACGAGGGCGCCAAGGTGCACTACATCGAGGGATGCTCCGCGCCCGTCTACACGAGCGACTCGCTGCACTCCGCGGTCGTCGAGCTCGTGGCCAAGCCCGGCGCCCGCATCACCTACACGACGATCCAGAACTGGTCGGCCAACGTCTACAACCTCGTCACCAAGCGCGCCCGCGCCGAGGCGGAGTCACGCGTCGAATGGATCGACGGGAACATAGGTAGCCGCCTCACGATGAAGTACCCGTCGGTGTACCTGATGGGGCCGAAGGCGTCGGGTGAGGTGCTCTCGGTCGCGTACGCAGGCCCGGGCCAGCACCAGGACGCCGGGGCCAAGATGGTCCACGCCGCGCCCGAGACCACGTCGCAGATCGTCTCGAAGTCGATCAGCAAGGACGGTGGGCGCACGACCTACCGCGGCCTCGTCCACGTCGACGAGGGCTGCCACGACGTGCGCAGCCACGTGCGCTGCGACGCCCTGATCCTCGACGAAGAGTCGCGGTCCGACACCTATCCCTACATGGAGATCGAGGAGCAGGACGCCCGCATCGGCCACGAGGCCACCGTCTCGAAGGTCGGCGAGGACCAGCTCTTCTACCTGATGAGCCGCGGCCTCTCCGAGGAGCAGGCGATGGGCATGATCGTCAACGGGTTCATCGAGCCCATCACGCGCACGCTCCCGATGGAGTTCGCGGTCGAGCTCAACCGCCTCATCGAGCTGTCGATGGAGGGCGCGGTCGGTTAGTCGGCGAACACGTCGCGGCTGTGCTGGATGAAGAACGTGTGGTCGTGGCCCTTGTTGGGATCCTCCCGGTTGTAGGCCTTCAGTGAGGAGCCGTCGGGGACGTGCTCGTCGGCGTAGATCGCCCCGACGGGACACACGTCGGGCTGGTAGCACGCCGTGCATGACGTGCACTCGTCGATGTTCACGTAGAGGATGCTGTCGCCGAAGATGGCGACCGCTTCAGGACTCGGCGTGTGGGAGTTCTCGATCTCCCCGCTGCCGGCCTGTTCCTCTGAGAACAAGATGTTCTTCTGGGGATCGAACTCGTAGATGCACTGCACGGGGCAGACATCGACGCACGCGCGGTCCTTCACGTCGATGCAGGCTTCGGTGATGATCGCGATTCCGGCCATGAATCAGTTTCTACCCCTTCTGTTCCAATGAGGGCGGGAGAGGCGTCGGTCACCGCGAAGCGGGTCGCGGCCCATCGGCTGACCTTCGATCGCGCGCCCGCGCCGTACGGCGACTCCGCGGCCGACGAGCGGCTGGCCAGCGACGTCGCCGGCTCCACGACTGTGACTCGGAGCGAGATGGTCCCCTACCTCGCGGCGCGCACCGCCTTCTTCGACCGGGCGGTCGTCGGGGCGCTGGAGAGCGGTGTGAGACAGGTCGTCATCGCGGCCGCGGGGTACGACGGGCGGGCCCTGCGGTACGCGAAGCCCGGCGTGCGCTGGTTCGAGGTCGACCATC
>VAXF01000109.1 GCA_005888395.1 Actinomycetota bacterium
CTTCTCGTGCGTCATCTGCGGCGACGGGCCGGAGCGGGCCGAGCTCGTGAATCTGATCAGCGCGCTCGGGCTCGAGGACCGGGTGCAGCTGGTCGGTGCGCGCCCCCAGCCCGAGCTGCTTCCCGAATACGGCCGAGCCTCGGTCTTCGCGCTCGCACCCGTGGTCATGCCCGACGGCGACCGCGACGGGATCCCCAACGTGATCCTCGAGGCGATGGCTGCCGGCGTGCCCGTGGTCGCCGGCGCGGTCTCGGCGATCCCCGAGGTCGTCGTCGACGGCACAACCGGCCGGCTCGTCCCACCGGGCGACCCGGTCGCGCTCGCCGACGCTCTCGGCGCGTTGCTCTCGGATCCGGACGCGCGGGCGCTCCTCGGCCAGGCCGGGCGCGCCCACGTCGTGGCCAACCTCGACCTGGCCCGATGTGTGACGCCGCTGGCCGAGGCGTTCGCCCGGTGCCTCGGCGTCTCCACAGCCGTCGAGGTCGGGTCGTGAAGATCGCCTACGTCTGCGCCGACCGCGGGATCCCTGTGCAGGGGAACAAGGGCGCATCCGTCCACGTACGCGCCATCACGAGCGCGCTGCAGCGACGAGGCAACGACGTCGTGCTGATCGCCACCCGGCTCGGCGAGGGCAACCCAGCTCCGGGCGTCGGAGAGCTCGTGGTGGCCGACCCGCTCGACGGCGACGCCATGGCCGCCGCCGTCGGGGCCAGCGGTGCCGACGTCGTGCTCGAGCGGTACGCGCTGGAGTCGGGGGCCGCACGGCGGGCGAGCGCGGCGCTCGGAGTCCCGCACGTGCTCGAGGTCAACGCCCCGCTCGTGCTCGAGGCCAGTCGTTACCGCGGTCTCAGTGATGTCGACGCTGCGCTCGCGCGCGAACGTCTGACGTTCGAGGAGGTCGACGCGGTCGCGGTCGTCTCCTCCGCTCTCGAGGAGTACGTTCGCCACTCGTCTGCGTCGACTCCGGTCAGGGTGATCCCGAACGCAGCCGACGTCGACTGGATCGCCTCTTCACCCCCCCTGGAGCTCGGGCCCGGCGTGGCCCTCGGGTTCGTGGGCAGCATGAAGCCGTGGCACGGCGTGACGCATCTGCTCGATGCGTTCACCGCCGTCGCGGCGACGCGGCCGGTCCGACTCGTGCTCGCGGGCACTGGACCGGAGGAGCAAGCTGTGCGCCGGCGCGTCGACTCCGACCCGATGCTGCGCGACCGCGTCAGCGTCCTGGGCGTGCTCCCTCACGACCGAGTCGGCAGCCTGCTCCGGTCACTCGACATCGGCGTCGCGCCCTTCCTGCCGGCGGTCGACTTCTACTTCTCGCCCCTCAAGGTCCGCGAGTACCTTGCCGCCGGGCTCCCGGTCGTCCACCCCGGCCTGGGCGAGCTGGCGGAGGTCGTCGGCCCCGCAGGCGTCTCCTATCCGCCGGGTGACGTGACCGGTCTCGCCGAGGCCATCGCCGCCCTCGCTGACGACCCGGGCCGCCGAGTGACGCTCGCGGCCGAGGCGGTTCGGCGAAGCCGGCGATGGACGTGGGACGACGCCGCCCGAGCGGTCGAGGAGCTGCTCGAGACGACACTGGCGACGACTGGGGTCTCGTGACGGCGCTCGTCCGCACGCTGTGGCCGTACGCGCGGCGCCATCGCCGTCTGCTCACCCTCGCGCTCGCCGCCATGGTCGGCGAGGTGGTCACCGCGCTTCTCTCGCCGTGGCCGCTGAAGTTCGTCTTCGACTCCGTCCTGTTCGTCAAGGGCGGCGGCCAGCACCTGCGGCCACATCTCGGATCGCACGGCGTCGTGCTGCTGGTCGTGATCGCGGCCGCAGCCCTCGCCATCGCCCTCTTCGACGCGCTGTTCACCTATGTCGACGACCGGAGCACCGAAGTCGTCGCGCAACGCTCGATCTACGAGCTGCGAAAGGACCTGTTCTCCCATCTCCAACGTCTCTCGGTCGCGTTCCACCAGCACGCCGACACGCGCGTGGGCGACCTGCTCGCCCGCCTGAGTGGCGACATCCAGACCCTGCAGGACCTCGCATCCGACGGCGTGTCGAACCTCATCACCAACGGCATGACTCTCGTGACGATGGTCGCGGTCATGCTCGTGCTGAACTGGAAGCTCGCCTTCGTGTCGGTGGCCCTGACTGCCCCGTTGGTCGTGGTCCTGCGGACGGCGACGCTGCGGATGCGGCTCGCCCTCCGCCAGGCCCGCAAGCAGGAAGGGCGGGTGAGCGCCGTCCTCCAGGAGTCGCTGACCGCGATCAAGCTCGTGCAGGCGTATGGCCGCGAGGACTACGAAGAGGCGCGCGTCGACACCGAGAGCTCGAGGAGCCTCGCGGCGAGCCTCGAGGCCGCAGTCCTGCAGGCCCGTCTGACCCCCGCGGTCACCATCCTGTCCACCGTCGCCACGATGGGTGTGACCGCGTACGGCGTCGTGTTGGTTGTCGATCGGTCGATCACGCCGGGCGAGCTGCTCGTCTTCCTCGGTTACCTGCGCGGCATGCAGTCGCCGGTGAAGCAGCTCGCCAAGCTCGCCTATCAGGTGGGCAGGGCGACGGCCGGCATGGAGCGACTGAACGAGACCTTCGCCGAGGTCCCCACCGTCGTCGAGCTCGCAGGCGCGCTGCCCTTGTCGCCGGTTCGCGGCCACATCGCTTTCGAGCACGTGACGTTCGGCTACGTCGACGCGCAGCCGGTGCTGCGCGACCTGTCGCTCGAAGCCCACCGAGGCCAGGTCGTCGCGATCGTCGGCAACACCGGGGCCGGGAAGAGCACGCTGCTGTCCCTCCTGCCGCGCTTCTACGACCCCTGGGACGGCCTCGTCACGATCGATGGAGTCGACGTCCGCGACGTCACCCTCGCGTCGCTGCGGGCGCAGATCTCCCTCGTCCTGCAGGACAGCCTCATCTTCCGGTCCACCATCCGCGAGAACATCGCGTACGGGCGGCCCGACGCGAGTGACGACGAGATCGAGGCGGCCGCCGAGGCGGCGGGGGTCGGCGCGATCGCCGCTCGTCTCGAGCTCGGGTACGACACCGTGGTCAGCGAGCGAGGGTCGTCGCTCTCCGGGGGGGAAAAGCAGTGCATCGGCATCGCCCGCGCCATCCTCAAGGACGCGCCGATCGTCCTGCTCGACGAGCCGACCAGCAGCATGGACTCGTTCACCGAGCGGCTGGTGATGGAGGGCCTGGAACACCTGATGGAGGGCCGAACAGCGTTCGTGATCGCTCACCGGCTGGCGACCGTTCGCCACGCCGACCTCGTCGCGGTGATCCGGGACGGCGGGGTGGTCGAGCTCGGCCCGCCGGCGGAGCTGCTCGCCGGCGACACGATCTTCGCCGAGCTGGCGCGGACACAGGCGCTGCTCGGCGAGCCACCGCGCGAACGTCCCCGCCGGGTATCGCAGGCGGGACACCGGCGGCGCAGCTGAGTCGTCTCAGCGCCGGGGGCTGTAGAGCAGGGGCTCCGTGAGGTCGAAGAAACGGACGTCCTCGATGGCCGACATGTACTCGCTGGCCATGTCCGGCGCCTCGGCGCCCATCCGCTTCTCGCCGGCTCGGGCTTCGGCCTCCGATGTGAAGTAGTTGGCCTCGGTGTGGCTCCCGTCGCCGTGGAAGGCGCGGACGCCCCCGATGAGGTCCGGCCGGAGCTCGCGCAACCGCTCCTCGGCGCCGGCCTCCATCGCGCGCATGCTCTCGGCGTCCTTGAAGCGGCCCTGCATCACCTGAACGAAGCCGGCGTCGTCGGACCCGCCGCTCATGAAGGTGTCCACCTCGCGGCAGTCGCGGAAGGTGACCTCGCCGTCGAAGTACTTGGAGGTCTCGTTCCACCACGCGCCCTGCTCGGGGCGGTCGCTGTTCCGCCTCGCGGCGTCCTCGGACTCGAAGCGGACCACGACGATCGCGTCTCCCGCCTTGGTCACGCCGGCGGTGGCCCCGAGCCAGCCACTCGCGCCGGGCTCGATGTCGTCCATCCACCGGTCGAGCTGGCGCCGCAGCCCGGCCGCGTCCTTGCACCGACCCTCGATCACCTGTACGAACATCGCTGCCCCCTCGCTCGCTCTCGTTTCCGCACCCACGGTACGACGCGCACGCTCGCCGTCAAGGGGCCGCGGCGCTAAGAAGGAGAGCCGTGCCGACGCCCATCCACCGCGACCGCCTGAAGGACCTGCTCGCAGCGGGGGCGCAGCTGATCGAGGTACTCCCGAACGACGAATACGAGGAGGAGCATCTCCCAGGAGCACGCAACATCCCACTGAGGGAGCTGACCGAGGCGACGACGGCGGACCTGGATCGGAGCCGGCCGGTCGTGGTGTACTGCTGGGACAGCCTCTGAGACATGAGCCCGCGGGCCGCGTGGCGGCTCGAGAGCTTCGGGTTCACGGATGTCTACGACTACGTCGCCGGCAAGTCCGACTGGCGGGCGGCCGGGCTCCCGACCGAGGGACCGGCATCGACCACACCGCGGCCGGGCGCGCTGGCGCGGCGCGACGTCGCCACCTGCCGTCCGAACGAGACGATCGCCGCGGCGCGCACCCGAGTGCGAGCCAGTCAGTGGGATCGCTGCGTCGTCGTCAACGACGCGCAGGTGGTGATGGGCATGCTCGACCAACCCGCGTTGGGAAGCGACGACGAGCTCACCGCCGAGACGGTGATGCGCGTCGGCCCGGCCACTGTCCGGGCTGACGAAGACCTGCCCGGGTTGCTGCACCGGATGCACGCCCGGCGGGTCGCGTCGATGCTCGTCACCGACCCCGAAGGCCGGCTTCTCGGTGTGCTGATGCGGGACGATGCCGACCGCGTACAGCCCGCCCACTCCTGGGACGAGGACGGACCAGCCTGACCGGTCGTGGCGGCTCAGCGCCTCCGGCCGGGCCTCCTCGCCGCCTTCTTGCCGGCCGCGGCCTTCTTCTTGGCCGCCACCGCCTTCTTCGCCGGCACGGCCTTCTTCTTGGCCGGCACCGCCTTCTTCTTCGCCGGCACCGCCTTCTTCTTGGCCGGCCTCTTGCGGGTCGCCGCGGGCTTCCTCTTCGCTGCGGCCGCCTTCGGCCGCACCGTCGAGCGACCCACGACGGTGAGCGTGCCGGGCCCCGGCACGATGCTCGACTCTTCTCCCGAGGACCAGCGGACGCTGATCATCTGCCCCCGCACGCCTGTGATCACACCGGCACGCGGGTCCTGGCCCACCTTCCGAGACGCGAGACGGACACGGTCGCCGACCTTTGGCATCGCCAAACCTCCCTATCGAGGCCCGACGCTATGCGACGCAGCTACGCGACCGCTGAAGCGAGTTGGGCGCCGACGCTGCCGCGGTTCCAGTCCCGGAACGCTCCGAGGTAGAGGGAGCGCACGACCCAGACGAAGTAGATCGCGGCCGGCACCGACAGCCAGTCGATGGTCAGCCCGTGGATGTCGACGTCGTAGCGCGCTGCCGTCGCGTAGGTCGCGTAGACCGCGTGCATGAGCCCGCAGGTCGGGAAGACGACGGTGAGGGCGAGGCCCGAGACCGACCAGCCGCCGAGCGGCCCGCGGTTGGCGAGCTGGGTTCGCAGCAGGTAGTAGCCGATGAGCGAGTAGACGGCGAGCAGCAGCACGTTGGGAGTGAGCTTCGGTCCGAAGCTCGCGCCGGATCGCAGCACCGCGATGGCGCCGGCGCCGAGTAGCCCTACGTACACCGCGGACAGCGCGGGCAGCGCCGCCACCCAACGAGGAGTTGCCGAGATGAAGCGGTCGCCGCGTCCACCGGCCAGTGCCTCCACGCGCAAGAGGAACCAGATCACGCCGGCGGGAAAGCCCACGACCACGGCAAAGAGGTCGAGCGGGCCGCCGGCGCGCCCGGCGAAGGCGACATGAAGGCCGTGCTCGAGGTGATGGGGCCCGCACGTGAAGGCCATGGCGATCCACGCCATCCCGAAATGCGAGAAGCCCATCGTCTTCCACCCGCGCTTCATGTCGACAATGGTCATGATCCCGTAGCTCGTGTACACGAGCCCGAGGACGATGTTGACCGCCGCGACGGCAGGCCTCACGGTGCGCTCCTCTCAGGGACGCCGATCTGGCGCATGAACTCGCGGATCGACGTTGGCTCGCCCACGCCGGATGCGGATTCGGCGATGCCCGACGCCCGGTCGACATCCGTTGCCTGTCGCAGCGTCACCACGAAGGTCGTGCCCTCGCCGTGCGTGCTCTCGACCTCGACGCGACCGCCCATGGCCTCGACGAGCGAGAAAACGATGTAGAGGCCGATCCCCGTGCCCCCGAAGCGGCGCTCCGCTGTCGACTCGGCCTGCCAGAACTTGTCGAAACAGTGCTTCGCCTGCTCGCGGTCCATGCCGATTCCGTGGTCGCGCACGCGGATCTCGACCCAGCCCGTCAGTGCTCGCGCCGTGACCTCGATGAGCCCACCCTCGGGCGAGTACTTGACCGCGTTCTCGAACAGGTGGTCGACGACGGTGGTGACCGCATCCTCGCTCGCCGACACCCGGGGCAGGTCGGGCTCGATCTCGCAGGACGCGATGCGCCCGGTGGCGGTGGCGAGCGCGTGCAACCGCTCGCGAAGGATCGCCTCGATCGACACCGGTTCGAGCACCACCTCGACCCGTCCGGCTTCGATCCGGCTCGACAGCAGCAGCCGGTCGACGATCCTGTTCAGCTCCTCCGCGCGGCGAGCGATTGCTGTCAGGGCGTCGACGAGGAACCTTGTATCGGGTTCGGGGTCGCTCAGGAGCGTGCTCGCGAACCCGGCGATCACTGTCAGCGGCGTCCTCAGCTCGTGCGACGCGGTGGCGAGGAACAGCGTCTTGGCCTCCTCGGCCTGCTTCAACCGGGTCACATCCCGCAGTGAGTGCACGACCTCGGCGACCGTGCCGTCCGGACCGGCGACGGCAGAGGCGTTGGCCAGGAGCGGTTGCCGGCGACCGCCTTCGCCATACCGCCACACCTCCTCGCCGAGGTCGGCGTCGGGGCCGGCGCCGGCCACCATCAAGGGACAGCCCGAAGAGCAGTCGAGTGCCCGCTCGCCGACGTGCAGGCCGAGCACGTCGACACAGGACCGGCCGATCACGTCCTGGCCGCGACCGACGATGCGGTGGGCCGCCGGGTTGCACTGCAGCACCCGGCTCGAGCCGTCGGTGACGACCACACCGTCGGCGACACGGGCGAGGATGGCGTCCGACTTGCCCTGGAGACGCTCGGAGCGGGCCGTCGCCTGTCGTTGGAGCGTGATCGTGCGGTCGAGCAGGAACACGAGCGCCACCACCGCCGCGCTGAACGGGACGAGCGCGGCCGAGCTGAGGCGTTCGTCACCCGGCGCGTACGCGCTGGCGATCGCGGTCAAGCCGAGGGCCGCGCTGCCGAGGAAGGCGGCGAGCGAGCGCCCGCCGGTGTAGAGGGCGAACGCGATGACGATGAGGTAGCCGAGCAGCACCGTGGGCGCGCTGACGGGTGCCAACGCCTGCACCGCGAACAGGGCGAGCACGTCGCCGATCGGCCCGCCGAAAAACGCAAGGTCGTTCCCCGCGCGATCGGCGGCGAAGAGCACGATGCACGACCACGGCAGCCAGAGCAGGCCGAGCAACAGCAGCAACGAGGCACGACGACCCGACACATGGGGAAGGAACGATCCAGTGGCCGCCACACCGATGGCCACGGCCACCCGGATGCGCGCCGCGACCCGGACGGCGACGGCGTCGGGGGTCAGGAACGGACGGACGCCCAGCCGCGGACCGCCTGGTCGCGCCGTTACGGGTGGAGCGAGAAGGCTTATACGTACATGAACGACGCGCGATGTCCCAGGCGCCATAGCCCCATCGGGCGGTTGGGCGCGCGCAGAGAACTAGTCCTCACGGCAGAATCAGCTCGACGTCGCCGAACTCGTGCCAGAGGTAGCCCTCATCGAGCGCCGCCCGGTACGAGAGCTCGACGAGCTGGCGGCCCGCCACCGCCTCGAGCAGGTCGAGGTGCGATGCCTCCGGCTCGTGCCACCCCGTGAGCAGGCCATCGACCGCGCGCACACCACGCTCGGGTGTGACCACCGTCTCGGTCCACCCCTCTCCCGGGTGGACGTGGCCGCGCCCGTCGACGACGGTCTCGAGGGCGCGTACGACCGTGGTGCCCACGGCGACGACGCGACCTCCCTGGCGGTGCGTGTCGTTGACCGCGTGCGCGCTGTGCCGCGGCACGCGGTACCGCTCCGGGTAGGGCGCCTCGTG
>VAXF01000077.1:0-9176 GCA_005888395.1 Actinomycetota bacterium
CGTGCCCCGTCGGCAGCAGCTCCGAGGTGCTGTGCCCACCGAAGGGCCGCCGGTCGCCGATCAAGCATGTCGTGTACATCGTCACCGAGAACAAGACGTTCGACCAGTACTTCGGCGACATCAACCAGACGACCGCGCACCCCGGCTACGACGCCGACCCGAGCTACATCCTCTACGGCCAGCCGGTCACGCCCAACCACCACAAGCTGGCCGACCTGTTCAGCCTGGGTGACAACTTCTTCTCCGACGCCGAGGTGTCGGTCACCGGCCACTCGTGGACCTCGGGCGCCATCGCCACCGACCACAACGAGAAGACGTGGCAGGCCGACTACGACCAGGGCATCCGCGGCACCCACGGCGGCGGCGACCCGCTCCGGCCGTCGGTGGGCAAGGCGGCCGACGGACTCATCGGCTTAGCCGACGCCGAGCTGCAGGACCCCGAGGGCGGCTACATCTTCGAGGACTTCAAGAACCACGGCGCGGTCTCGCCCGACAAGGCCCGGCCCGGCAAGTTGAGCATGGGCATCTACGGCGAGCACACGGCGCGTGCGTCCGACGGCATGACGCCGTACAAGGCGCCCGGCTGGAAGGACGGCGACATCCAGTACTTCGACACCTGCCGGGCGTGGGAGTTCATCAAGGGCCAAGCCCCCGACGGTCCGGTGCCGAACGGGAGCAGCACCGCCGACGACAGCAACGACCAGTACCAGGACTGCGAAGGGCGCGCGCTTCCGCCTCAGTTCAACCTCGCCTACTGGTTAGCCGAGGCCAAGGCCGGCCACGGTGACAAGATGCCGAGCTTCATCTACATGTCGCTTCCCGTGAACCACACGCTCGGCACCAACGTCGGTAACCCGACGCCCGCGTCGATGGTGGCCGACAACGACTACGCCATCGGCCTCATCGTCGACGCCCTCTCGCACAGCCCGTTCTGGGGTTCGACCGTCGTCATGCAGACCGAGGACGACACCCAGGCCGCCGGCGACCACGTCAGCCCCCTCCGCGACTATCTCGAGTTGTCGAGCCCGTGGGCGAGCAAGGGCCCCGAGCACCAACGCGGGTCGATGCCGGCGCTCCTCCGGACGATCGAGCAGATCTTCGGCCTGCCGCCCGTCACCCTCAACGACCGTCTGGCCGCCCCGATGCACGCCGCCTTCATGGCCACCACCGCGTCGCCCGACCTCACGCCGTACACCGCCGTGACCCCGCTCGTGCCGTTCGCGGTGAACCAGCCGGGCGCGGTAGGGCAGGCGGAGTCGGCGAGCATGAACTTCAGCACCGTCGACCTCATCAACGAGGACCTGCTCAACGCCATCCTCTACGCGGACGCCCGCCACACGACGCTCCAGATCCCACCCAAGTTCAAGCGCTGACCGACTGCGGCCCGGAAGCCGCGCGCGCCGCGCCGGTCGGGACAATGGCTGCCGTCACGACGAACAGCGCCGCCAGCGCGCGAGTGAGGCGGATCTCTTGTCCCGGGTCCTACAGGACGCTCTCGCCTGCTTCGACCCGAGCCCGCAGCGAGCGGGCGAGGCGCTCCCGGTGGAAGGTGGCGTCGCCGAAGCTGACCTGGTCGAGCTGGGCCCGCTTCATGTAGAGGTGCAGGTCGTGCTCCCAGGTGAACCCGATGCCGCCGTGCACCTGTAGCCCCGACGCCATCACCCGCTTGGCCGCGTCGGAGCACCACACCTTGGCGGTCGACGCCGCCATCGACGCCTCTGGATGACCGGCGCCGATGCACCACGCCGCGTAGTAGACGCACGACCTCATGCCCTCGACGTCGACGACCATGTCGGCGCACCGGTGCTTGACCGCCTGGAAGCTGCCGATCGGCCGTCCGAACTGCACCCGGTCCTTGGCGTACTGCGTGGCCATCTCGAGCACGCGCGCCGACTCGCCGAGCAGTTGAGCGGCGTGTCCCGTCGCGCCGCGGTCCAACAGCCGGCGAGCGGCGTCGGCACCCCCGAGGCGCATCCCGGGCCGGTCGCCGCTGTCGAGCCAGGCCAGGCGTCGAGTGAGATCCATCGCCGGCTCGCGCCCCGGCTTCCGGTCGCCCAGCTCGATCGCCACCAGCTCGTCGTCGCGGCACAGGATCGCGACGTCGGCGTCGGGCGCGTAGAGCACCGGCGACGACGCGTCCCAGGCCACGCAGCCGACCGCGTCTCCCGTCGCGAGCCGCTCGATCCACTCGCCGGCCCACTCGCGGGCCGAGTCATCGCCGTCGCCCCACGAGAGCGCGGTCAGCGCCAGCTGGCTCTCGAGGAACGGCACCGGCGCGGTGTGGGCCCCGATCTCCTCGAGCAGCACCGCGGCCTCGACCATGCCGAGGCCGAGGCCGCCGCTGCTCTCGGAGAGCTCGACACCCATCCAGCCCTGTTCCACCAGCGAGGCCCAGAGCTTGCGGTCGAAGCCGTCGGCCGCGCGCACGCGCTCGGGTGACGACTCCTTGTCGAGGACCTCTCTCGCGGCATCGCGCAGCGCCTGCTGGTCGTCGCTGAGCTCGAAGTCCACGACGTGCGAGTCTATGGGGGTGGACCTGACGCCCACTGCGGACCAGTCGCTCTTTCGCGCCGAGCTGCGCGGCTGGCTCGAGTCGAACCTGCCGTGGGAGTACGGAGCCGGGTTCCCGCCGCGCTTCGACGACCTCGCCGACGAGGTCGCCTTCCTTCGCGACTGGCAGCGCAGGCTGGCCGAGGGCCGGTGGGTCGGCGTGGCCTGGCCGGAGGAATACGGCGGGCGCGGTGCAGGGCCGCTCGAGCACTTCAGCGTGCAGGAGGAGCTGGCGCGGGCGCGCGCCCCCGAGCTCGTCGGCCGCATCGGCGTCAACCTCGCCGGCCCCACGTTGCTCGCCCACGGCTCGTCCGAGCAGAAGGCGCGCTGGCTCGTGGGGATCCTGCGGGCCGACCAGATCTGGTGCCAGCTCTTCAGCGAGCCCGCCGCCGGATCTGACCTCGCCTCGGTGAAGACGCGTGCCCAGCCCGTCGAGGGCGGCTGGGTGCTCAACGGCCAGAAGGTGTGGACGTCGTACGCGCAGTTCGCCGACTGGGGCGTGTGCCTTGCCCGTACCGACGCCGACGCGCCCAAGCACAAGGGGATCTCCTACCTCGTCGTCGACATGCACGCCGAAGGCGTGGAGGCCCGCCCGCTGGTGCAGCTCACAGGCGAGGCCGAGTTCAACGAGGTCTTCCTCACCGACGTGTTCGTGCCCCGCGACCAGCTCGTGGGCGACGAGAACAACGGCTGGCGCATCGCCAACTCGACGCTGTCGCACGAGCGGGGCGTCAACCCCCGCCAGCTGGTCATCCACGTGCAGCTGCTGGAGGAGCTCCTGCGACTGGCCGAGAGGGCGGGCGGCTACGACGACCAGCGCACGCGCCAGCGGCTGGCGCAGGCGTATGTGGAGGTGCGCCTCTTCCAGCTGCACAACTGGCGCACGCTGTCGCGCTTCGCAAAGGGCCGCGAGCCCGGGCCCGAGGGCAGCGCGCTCAAGCTCTACTGGAGCGAGATGAGCAAGCGCCTGCACGACACGGCCATGACCCTGCTGGGCCCGGCGGCGCCGCTGTGGAAGGGGGCGCGCGACAACCCCGGCGACGGCCGCTGGCAGCGGTCGTGGCTCTACTACCAGGCGTCCTCGATCTGGGCTGGCACGAACGAGATCCAGCGGAACATCATCGGCGAGCGGGTGCTGGGCCTGCCGAGGGAGTGAGCATGGGTTACGACACCGTTCTCTACGAGGTCGACGGCCACGTCGCCACCATCACGATGAACCGGCCCGAGGTCGCCAACGCGCAGAACAGCGCCCTCCTCGACGACCTCGACGCCGCGTTCGACGCGGCCGACGCCGACGACGACGTGCGCGTGGTCATCCTGGCCGGCGCGGGCAAGCACTTCTCGTCCGGCCACGACCTCAAGTCGCTCGTCGGCGGCGAACCCGACGCGTGGCGCGCGATGCGCGAGACCGCCGAGGGCAAGCTGCGCCACGAGCAGGTCATGTACTTCGACCGCTGCGTGAAGATCCGCGACTTCCGCAAGCCCACCATCGCGGCCGTGCAGGGCAGCTGTGTCGCCGCGGGCCTCATGCTGGCGTGCATGTGCGACCTCATCGTCGCTGCCGACGACGCCGTGTTCCAGAACCCGGTGCTGCGCATGACGGGTGCGGCCGTCGAGCTCCTCGTGGAGCCGTGGGAGCTCGGCATCCGCAAGGCCAAGGAGTTCCTCTGGACCGGCGACAAGCTCGACGCGCAGGAGGCCTGGCGCCTCGGGCTGGTGAACCGCGTCGTTCCCACCGGCGAGCTGACGGCGCGCACGCGCGAGCTCGCCGATCGGGTGGCGCTCGTCCCGCCGCAGACGGCGCAGATCGTGAAGGACTCGCTCAACCACACCGCCGACCTGATGGGCCAGCGCCAGTCGTGGAAGTACCACTTCATGGTCCACCAATGGATGAGCAACACCGAGACGGCGCTGAGCGCGCTCGAGCAGCGCAAGCAGAAGGGCTCGATGAAGGAGGTCTTCGCCGAGCACGAGGGCGATCCGCCGAAGCCGTGAGTGCCCGTCCGCTCGAAGGTGTGCGCGTCATCGACGTGGGCACCCGCATCTCGGCCCCGTTCTGCGCCGGCCTCCTCGGCGAGCTCGGCGCCGAGGTCATCAAGGTCGAGCAGCCCGGCGAGGGCGACTTCATGCGCACCATCGGGCCCTTTCTCGATGGGCACTCCTTGTTCTGGGCGGTGGAGGGCCGCGGTCGCAAGGGCGTGACCTGCGACCTGCGCACGTCCGAGGGCCAGGACCTGTTCAGGCGGCTGACCGCGACCGCCGACGTCGTGTGCGAGAACTTCCGGCCGGGGACGATGGAGGCCTGGCACGTCGGGCCCGGCGACCTCGACCCGCGCCTGGTGATGGTACGCATCAGCGTCTTCGGCCAGGACGGCCCGTACTCGGCGCGGCCGGGCCTCGACCGCCTCGGCATCGGCTACGGCGGGCTGTTGCACCTCACCGGCTACCCCGACCGCCCACCGGTGCGCCCCGGCGTCACCGTGTCCGACTACCTCACCGGCGTCTTCGCCGCTCACGCCGCCGTGGCCGCGCTCTACGAGCGCGACGTGAAGGGCACCGGCACGGGCGCGGTGGTCGACGCGCCCCTCTACGGCGCGGTGCTGCGCATCCTCGAGTGGACCATCGCCGGCTACGACCGCCTCGGCATCGTCCGCAACCGCGAGGGCAACCGGCTGGCCAACTCGGCGCCGCTCGACAACTACCCCACGGCCGACGGCAAGTACGTCTGCATCGTCGCGGGCTCCGACGCCAACTTCCGGCGGCTCTGCGACGCCATGGAGCAGCCCGGTCTGTTCGACGACCCTCACTTCCGCGACCTCGCCCACCGGGCCGAGCACGGCGACGAGATCAACGGCATCGTCGCGGACTGGACGTCGTCGCGGACGGCCGCCGAGGTCGAGGCGGCGTGCGTCGCCCACGACGTGCCGGTCGGCACCGCGTACTCGGCCGCCGACATCGTCGCCGACGCCCACATGGCGGCGCGCGGCGACCTCGTCACGGTCGACGACTCCGTCGTCGGGCCGATGAAGCAGCAGGCGCCGTTCCCGCGCCTCGACGGCCGGCCGCCGGCTCCGCCCACGAGCGCCCCCCGTCTCGGCGAGCACAACGAGGAGATCTGGTGTGGCCTCGTCGGCCTCTCCCCTGACGAGCTCGCCGCGTTGCGCGACAAGGGCGTCGTGTGACCGGAAACCCTGCGACTTTTGTACGCAGCATGCGCGCCGACGGTGGCGTGGCGTGAAAAAGTCGCCAGGGTTGGGGGTGAGCGTCGACCTCACGGGGGCAGCCGATCTCCACTGCCACTTCGCGCCCGACGCGCACCGGGAGCGGTCGGTCGACGCCTTCGACGCGGCGCGCGACGCGGCCGCGGCGGGGCACGCGGCGATCGTGCTCAAGTCGCACGACTACCCGACCGCGTCGGTGGCGTGGGCGGTCGACCAGGTCGTCGAGGGCGTGCGCGTGTTCGGGGGGATCTGCTGCGACCGCGAGGTGGGCGGCGTCAACCCGGCGGCGGTGGAGGTGGCCCTGCGCGTCGGGGCGAAGGTGGTCTGGCTGCCCACGCTCACCAGCCGCCAGGACCAGCTCAACGGCGTCGGGCCGGCGCTGGGCATACCCGGTCCGGGCATCGGCATCACCGACGACGATGGTGGCCTTCTGCCCGAGACGCGCGAGGTGCTCGACCTGGTTGCCGAACACGACGCAGTCCTCGCCACGGGTCACGTCACCGCCGCGGAGCACCTGGCGGTAGTGCGCGCCTTCGGGCGGCGCGGGAAGCTCGTCGTCACCCACGCAACCGAGCCGTTGGCCGGCCCGAACCTTTCCGTCGACCAATGCGTCGAGCTCGCCGAGCTCGGTGCGTTCATCGAGCTCTCCGCGATGACCTGCATCGGCGCGCTGGCCAGCCGCCCCGTCGCGGAGCTCGCCGCGTGCGCCCGCGCCGTCGGCCCGCGGCGCTGCACCCTCGCCACCGACTACGGGCAGAAGGCCAACCCGCGGCCGGCCGAAGGGCTCCAGGGCTTCGCCGACGCGCTGGAGACCGAGCGCGTGAGCGAGGCCGACATCCGCCGCATGGCGTGCGAGAACCCGTGCGGCCTGCTCGGCCTTTGAGCACCGCGGCAGCCGCCGTCGCATTGCTCGCGTCCTCCGCCCTCGTTGCCTGCTCGGGGAGTACGCCCGGCGTGGCCTCGCCGTGTGGACGCACGCGCGAAGCGGGCCTCGTCGGAAGGTGGTCGACCGTCGCCGGCTCGCGCGCCGACTACACGGTCGCCGTCAACGTGGCCGGCGTCAGAACGCCCGCCCACGTCGTCGGTCGCACGTCGGCGGTCAGCGGCTCGACCGACGTCGTGACCACGGCCAAGGGCCTCGTCGCCCGGCACGCACGCGTCCGAGTCGACCTGCGGAAGCTCGACAGCGGCAACGAACAGCGCGACGAACGGCTGCACGACGAGGGACTCGACTCCAACCGGTTCCCGTTCGCGACCTTCGACGCCACCGCCGACGTCGCCGTCCCCGCGGGCGCGCGCCCGTGCCAGACGCAGATTCGCGGCGACCTCACGCTCCACGGCGTGACTCACGCCGCCGCTATCCCGATCACGATCGTGCTGCGGCAAAGCCGGGCCCAGGTGAGCGGCGTCATCACGTTCGAGCGCTCGGAGTTCGACGTGACACTCCCGAAGGTGGCCGGCATCATCAGCGTCGGACAGGGCGTCACCATGCGGTTCCACCTGCTGCTCGAGCGGGCCCGACCGTAGGCTCTGCCCGATGGAGGACCGCCTCGCTCCCGGGCTGTACCTCGAGATGGCCGACGAGCCCGCTCCGGCCGAGGGCGTGAGCGTGTGGGAGAACGTGCGGCCCGGCCGCGACGAGCTCCCGCGCGAGCTGCCCGAGTTCCGCTTCCTCCACATCCGGGAGGTCGGCGACGACTTCGTGCCCACCGGCGACGGGCTCCACTTCCGCCGCTACCCGCGGCCGGCGCAGGGACGGCTTACCGGGAACCCCACCGTCGGCCTCCTGCTCGTGCTCATCAGCCCCACCACACCCGGTGAGGCGCAAGCCCTGCGCGACTGGGCCGACTTCGTGCACATCTCGCACATCGCGGCCGCGGGCGTGCCGGGCTACACGATGATCACGCCCTACGAGAACGCAACCGCCGGCGACCCGCGCTTCATGCACCTCTACGAGATGGACACCGCCGATCCCGAGTCGGCCTACCGGCAGATGACGCCGCTCGTGGCCGAGCGGCTTCGCGCGCTCGGCGAGCCGTTCAAGCCGTGGGCCTACCACGACGCGCTGCGCATCATGTATGTCAACACCTTCCGGCGTGTCTGACCTCTTCGACGCGGTCCGCCGCCAGCGGGCGTGCCGGCGCTTCAGCGCTGAGCCCGTCGCCGACGAGCTCGTCGAGCAGGTGCTCGAGGCGGCGACGTTCGCGCCGAGCGCGGAGAACCGCCAGCCGTGGGTGTTCGTCGTCGTGCGCGACGCGGAGACGCGCGCGGCCATCGGCGACCTGACGCGGCGGGCGTGGCGGGGCGGCGCGCGCCAGCACTCCGAGGGCCGGCTCGAGCCCCGATTGCTGGCCGACGTCGACGCCGGCGCGGAGGGCGGCGTCAGCGGCGCGCCCGTGCTCGTCGTCGTGGGCGGCGACGCCGCCATCGCCGTCGAGGCGGCGTTGCCGTCGTCGATCTTCCCCGCGGTGCAGAACCTGCTCCTCGCCGCCACCGCCCTCGGCCTCGGGTCCGCCCTCACCACCCTCACCACGGGGCTGGCCCACGAGCTGGCCGAGCTGGTCGCGCTCCCCGACCACGTGCGGCCGATGGCCGTCATCCCCCTCGGTCATCCGGCGCGCCCGCTCGGTCCTCCCCGGCGCGAGCCGGTGACGAGCAAGACCCATCGCGAGCGGTACGGCGGCCGTTGGTAGGGCGGTCGTACGCTTCGTGCATGGGACGCATCAAGGTGCTCGACCCCACCGCCCCTCCGCCCGAGGACGACCTCGGGCCGGGGCCCGACGCCGGCGAGCTCGCCGGCAAGGTGGTGGGGATCCGCTACGACCGGGCGTGGCGATCGTTCGAGTGGGTGACCGACGAGTGGGCGAAATCGCTCCGCGACGCGGGGGCCGAGGTGCGCGTGTGGTGCGCCGGCAACCGCATCGGCGAGGACGGCGAGCGCACGCGCCGGGAGCTCGAAGAGTTCGCCGACTCGGTCGACCTCGCGGTGGTGGGCCTGGGGAATTGAGGCTCCTGCACCTCCTGGTCGATCCACGACACCGTCGCCGTGGCCGCCAGGGGGAAGGCGGCGGTCGCCGTCGTGACACAGGAGTTCGAGCCGCTGGCCCACACGATGGCCGCCAATGGTGGGCGGGCGTCGCTGCGCGTCCACTCGCTGCCCTACCCACTCGACACGCGCCCGGAGAAGGAGGTGCGCGACATTGCCCGAGAGCACTATCGACCGCTCCTGCGGACACTCGGGGTGCCAGATTGACTGGCTGATCAGCGAGCGCCTCGACGTCGACGACGACGTCGTCGCGTTCACGAAGCTGGCCACCGATGCCGGCTGGGGCGACGGTCTCCCGCTCGTGCCGCCGACCGAGGCGCGCGTGCGCGACCATGTCGCCGCGTCGAACCACTGGCCCG
>VAXF01000077.1:9332-9651 GCA_005888395.1 Actinomycetota bacterium
GGCGTATTCGTCAACGGCCCGGCGCGGCACGGGCTGAAGATCCCCTACGGCGCGGGCTGCTTCGGCGGCGAGGCCGGACCGGGGCCCGCGATCGGGCGGGCGACCCGGCTCGTCATGCGCAACGTCGCCGGGCAGGTGGTGGGCGTCTCGTCGAAGAGCGTGTTCGGCCAGCCGGGCCGCGTCAGCGGGATCGTCGTGGCCGAGTGGGAGGAGCGCTCGCCGTGGGCACCGCTGGCCGAGCGCCGGAGTGTTGCCGGAAACGCCGTCACCGTGCACGGCTGCACCGGAACGATCGACGTCGCCGACGTCACCGCCGATA
>VAXF01000078.1 GCA_005888395.1 Actinomycetota bacterium
TGAGCGGTCGTCGAGGCGGATCTTGGCGTAGGCGAGGTCGCCGTCGTTGACGAGGACGAGCTCGGGCACGCGTGTGCCGACCAGGGCGGGCACGGCCGTGCGAGCGCCGACGGCGTCGAGCTCGACGTGCTCGCGGCGAACGAGGCTGCCCCCCTCGAGGTCGTAGAGCCCGACTCCGACCCGGTGGGATCGCAGCGTCGGCCACGTCGCGGGAGCCTCCTGGTCGACGCTGAACGACGTGAAGAGACCGTCGGACGTGTCGAACGAGGCGCGCAGCGTGTTGACGCCGGCCTTCTCCAGCCACTCGGCCGACCACGACTGGAGGTCGCGCCCCGACGACTGCTCGAGCGCGCCGAGGAAGTCGCCGAGCTCGGTGTTGCCGAATTCGTGGCGCCGGAAGTAACTGCGGACGCCGGTGGCGAACTCATCCTCGCCGACCCACGCCACGAGCTGTCGGAGGACCGACGCGCCCTTGGCGTAGGTGATGCCGTCGAAGTTGACCTTGACCGTGTCGATGTCGGGCGCGTCGGCCACGATGGGGTGGGTCGAGGGCAGCTGGTCCTGCCGGTAGGCCCACGTCTTCCACGCGTTGGCGAACGTCGTCCACGCGTTCCGGAAGCGGGTGGCGTCGACCAGGGCGACCATCGACATGTAGCTGGCGAAACTCTCGTTGAGCCAGAGATCGTCCCACCACCGCATGGTCACCAGGTCGCCGAACCACATGTGGGCCATCTCGTGCAGGATCGTCTCGGCGCGGCGTTCGCGCTCGGCCGCCGTCACCTTCGAGCGGAACACGTAGCGCTCGGAGAAGGTGACGCATCCCGCGTTCTCCATCGCGCCGGCGTTGAACTCCGGCACGAAGAGCTGGTCGTACTTGCCGAAGACGTACGGGTAGTCGAACGTCTTGGTGAAGAACTCGAGGCCCGCCTTGGTGAGCTCGAAGATCTCCTCCGCGTCGAGGTAGCGGGCCAGCGAGCGGCGGCAGAACAGGCCGAGCTCGATCTCACCGTGCCGGTCGCGCACGCTGTGGTACGGGCCGGCGACGAACGCGGTGATGTACGCGGGCATGATCGCCGTCGTCGCGAACCGCCACTGGGGCCCGCCCGCCAGCGCAGGCGCGTTCGAGACGACCTCCCAACCCTCCGGCGCCGTGACCGCGAACGAGAACGTCGCCTTCAGGTCGGGCTGGTCGAAGCACGGGTACACGCGGTGGGCGTCGAAGGACTCGAACTGCGAGTAGAGGTAGGCCTCACCGTCGACGGGATCCACGAACCGGTGCAGGCCGACGCCCGTGTTCTCGTACGCGCAATCCGCCACCACGTGGAGCTCGTTGGTCGCCTCGAGCCCGTCGAGGTGAATTCGGGCGCCGTCGAAGCGGTCGGCTGCCACGGCAGCGCCGTTGAGCTCGATCGTCCGGACGCGCGGCGCGACCAGGTCCACGAAGGTCGACACCCCGGCCTCGCGGCACGCGAATCGGATGGTCGTGTCCGACACGAACGTCTCGGCGCCGCTCGTGAGATCGAGGGCGACGTCGTATTGCAGGTCGCCGACGAGCTCCGACCGCCGGCGCGCCTCGTCACGGGTGAGGTTGTTGGTACCCCGCATGCCCCTATCCTCGCCCAGGCGATGGGACTGCGCCGACACGCGCTGCCGGCCGGGCTGGCCGCGGTGGCGCTCGTGGCCGGCGCACTGGCCCTGCGAGCCCCGGCGAGCCACGGCTCGACGCGGCCACCGGCCGCACTGGCCGCGCCGGTCCTCTCGCCCCGGCGGGCGCCCGAGACGCTCTCGCGGGTTGTCGGCGACCTGCGGCTCCGGCGCGACCTCGACGCCGCGCTCGCCGATCCGCAGCTGGGCGCCGCTCGGAGCGCCAACTGCCTCGTCGTCGACGACGGTGGCCGGCGCCTCTACGAGCGCACGCCCGACGCGTCGCTCCTGCCGGCCTCCAACCTGAAGCTGCTCACGGGCGCGGCGATCCTCGACCGGCTCGGGCCCGGCACCCGCCTGCGAACGGAGGTCCGCGGTGCCCGACCCGCCGGCGGCAACGTCGACGGACCCCTCTGGCTCGTCGGCGGTGGCGACCCGCTGCTCGGCACGGCCGACTTCGCCGCCTCCTTCGAGCGCCAGCCGCGCCAGTTCACCTCGCTCGAGGCGCTCGCCGACCGCGTCGTCAAGGCCGGCGTGCGTCACGTGAGCGGTGGCATCGTGGGCGACGAGACGCGCTACGACAGGGAGCGGTACGTGCCCACGTGGATCCCGAGCTACGTGAGCGACAGCGAGATCGGCCCGGCCAGCGCCCTCACCGTCAACGACAACTTCGTCGCGTGGCACCCGCGTCACATCGCCGCCGCCGCCCCGGCTACCGCGGCCGCCGCGCTGTTCACCGCGCTGTTGCGCGCACGCGGCGTCGACGTGGACGGCAGTGCGGCCGAAGGCGCGGCACCGCCCGCCTCGGCGCGCCTGGCCACCATCGACTCGGCGACCGTGGGCGAGCTCGTCGGCGAGATGCTCCGCGAGAGCGACAACCAGACGGCCGAGATGCTGGTGAAGGAGCTCGACCGGCGACGGGGTGGCCGCGGCTCCACCGTGAACGGGATGGCGGTCGTCCGGTCCGACCTGGCCTCGATGGACCTGCCACTCGCCGGTCTGGCGACGGTGGACGGCTCCGGGCTCGATCGGTCGGATCGAGCCACGTGCCGGCTGCTTCTGTCCGTGCTCGAGCACGCGCCCGAACGGGCGTGGCTGACGCGCGGCCTTCCCGTCGCGGCCCACGACGGCACGCTCGCCCGCCACTTCCATGGAAGCGTGGCCGCCGGCCGGTTGCGGGCCAAGACGGGATCTCTCAAGGGCGTGGCCGGGCTGACGGGCCTGGCGGCCACGGTCCGCGGCGGGACACTGGCCTTCTCGCTGCTCGTCAACGGCCTGCCGCACGACGAGCTCGGCGTCTACCTCTACGAGAAGGTCGGCGGCATCCTCGTCCGCTATCCGGACGTACCGAAGCCGGCGCAGCTCGCGGTGCCAGGGACCTGAGTGGACGCCCGCGCCCTGCCGATGTTCCCGTTGGGAAGCGTGCTGTTCCCGTACGCGACGCTGCCCCTCCACGTCTTCGAGCCGCGATATCGAGCGCTGACGCGCGACTGTCTTCAGAGCGACGCACCCGAGTTCGGCGTCGTGCTCATCGAGCGGGGGAGCGAGGTCGGCGGCGGCGACGTCCGTTTCCGCACCGGCACTGTCGCCCGCATCGTGGAGGCGGCCGAAGTGCCCGACGGACGCTGGGTGCTCGTGACCGTCGGCACGCGACGGATTCGCGTCCACGAGTGGCTGGCCGAGGAGCCCTACCCGCGCGCCGAGGTGAGCGACGTGGCCGAGGGCCCGGCGGGGCCCGATGCACAGACGGCGCGCGACGAGGTGGAGCGGCTGCTGCGCCACGTGCTCGCCCTCGCGGCCGAGGCCGGCGACGACGCGGCGCCTGCGACGGTCGAGCTCCACGCCGACTTGTCGGTCGCGACGTGGCAGGCGGCCGCATTTGCGCCTGTTGGCCCGGCTGACGGGCAGCGCATCCTCGAGACGGAGAGCGTCGAGGATCGGCTCCAGCTGCTGCACGACCTGCTCGAGGACGAGGCAGCCGTGCTTGCGCACCGCCTGTCCGGGGAATAGACCCTCGCCGATGGCGACGGCCACGAGCGGGCAGAAGAGCCTGCCCACGCTCGTCCAGGAGCTGCGCGAGCTGGTGGTCGCTTATGCGCGGCAGGAGACCGTCGAGCCGCTCAAGGGCCTCGTGCGCTTCGTGCTCTTCGGCGTCCTCGGCTCATTCATGATCGGCATCGCGCTGCTGCTGTTCGTCGTCGCCGGGCTGCGCGCGCTCGAGACCCAGACGGGGGAGCACCTCACCGGCAAGTGGTCGTGGGCGCCCTACGGGATCGTCACAGGCGGTTGCTTCGTCGTCGCCGGGCTGGCGGTGGCGGCTGCGACCCGCGGCGGCAAGAAGAAGGAGAAGAGGTCATGACCGAGCACCGAAGCGAAGCGGAGGAGCGCAGGTCCAGCAAGCAGAGTTGCATGGCGGTCACGGCCACCAGCCGAAGGATGGTGGCACTGTGACGGCACTGCCCGCAGGCGAGAAGCCCATTGGGCGCAGCGACATCGAGGCGAAGCTGCGCGAGATCCGGGGCGAGGTCGACACCACCACCGAACGGGCGAAGGTGCCCGCGATCGCCGTTGGAGTCGCCGCTGTCGTCGTGGTGGTTGGCGTCGCCTTCCTGTTGGGGCGCCGGCGCGGGAAGCGCATGACCACGGTGGTGGAGGTGCGACGAGTTTGATGCTCAAGCGGCTCACGCGAACCGCCATGTCGCGCGGCTTCGTCGGTGGCAGCCGGGCGTGGATGGTCGTCGGCACGGCGGCGATCGCGCTCCGGGTCACGGCGCGTGTCACCGGCAAACGCCCGCGGGTCGTCTACCGGCAGACGCTCCAGCCGGGCGAGAGCGTGCTCGTGACCGCGGGGGAAGCAACCACCCTCTGACTACGCTCGCGGGGGTGAAGGTCCTGCTCAGGAACCCCCGTCGCGAGGTGGAGGTGCCCGGGCCGATCGGCGTCGACACCCTCCTCCGGCAGCTCGAGATGAACCGTGAGTCGGTCCTCGTGATCCGCGGCGACACGCTGGTCACGGGCGACGCCGTGCTCGACGACCACGACGACGTCGAGATCCGCCCTGTCATCTCAGGGGGTTGCTGTTGAAGTGCCGCCGCTGCCGCGGGCCGGCCGTGATCGAGGTTCGGCGACACAACGCCGGGTTCTGCAGCGACTGCTTCCTCCACCACTGCCACGAGCAAGTGCGCCGCACGATCGACGACTTCTCGATGACGGGCGCCGGCGAGCGCGTGCTCGTGGCGGTGTCGGGCGGCAAGGACTCCCTCGCCCTCTGGGACATCCTCCTCGACCTCGGGCACGACGTCGACGGGCTCTACCTCGGGCTCGGGATCGGCGAGTACAGCGACCAGTCGGGCGACTACGCGCGCGCCTTCGCGGCGCGACGCGGGGCGAAGCTGGTGGAGGTCGACCTGCCGGCGGACTACGGCTTCGACATTCCCGCCGGGTCCGCGGCCGCCCATCGGGTTCCATGCTCCGCGTGCGGTCTCTCGAAGCGCCACCTGTTCAACCGGGCGGCCCTCGACGGCGGCTACGACGTCGTTGCGACCGGGCACAACCTCGACGACGAGGCGGCCGTCCTGTTCGGCAACGTGCTGCGCTGGTCCACCGACTACCTCGGCCGCCAGCTGCCGGTTCTGCCGGAACGCGAGGGCTTCGTGCGCAAGGTGAAGCCACTCGTGCGGCTGGCCGAGCGGGAGACCGCCGCGTACTGCGTGCTGGCCGGCATCGACTACATCGTCGAGGAATGCCCCATGGCCGCCGGCAACCGCCACCTCGGCTACAAGCACGCTCTCGACAGCATCGAGGAGCAGTCGCCGGGAACGAAGGCCGCGTTCTACTTCGGCTTCCTCGACCGGGCCTCGGCGCTCTTCACGCCGCAGGCAGCCGTCGAGCAGGACGGGCTGCGGGCGTGTGTGTCGTGCGGCGCGCCCACCACCGCCGAGGTGTGCGCGTTCTGCAAGCTCCTCGAGCGGGCCCGTACATGAGGGAGTTCCGGGAGGGCGAGAGGGCGCTGCTGTTCGACGCCAAGGGTCGCCAGTACCTGGTCACGTTGGCAGAGGGCGGCGAGTTCCACACCCACGCCGGTGTCGTTCCTCACGCCCTGCTCATCGGCGCGGCCGAGGGCATCACCGTGCGCTCGACTGCGGGGGCGCGCTACACCGCGGTGCGCCCGACGCTGGCCCAGTTCGTGCTCAAGATGCCCCGCGGCGCCCAGGTCATCTACCCGAAGGACCTCGGCCCGCTGCTCGTGCTGGCCGACGTGTTCCCCGGCGCGCGGGTGCTCGAGGCGGGCGTTGGCTCGGGCGCCCTGTCGATGACGCTCGTGCGAGCCGGCGCCGATGTCGTCGGTTACGAGACTCGCGCCGACTTCGCCGTGCGCGCCCGCCGCAACGTGCTCACCTTCCTCGGAGACGACGCCGCGGCGCGGTTCCGGGTAGAGGAGCGCGACGTGTACGCCGGCATCGACGAGACGGAGCTCGACCGCGTCGTGCTCGACCTGCCCGAGCCGTGGCGGGTCGTGAAGCACGCCGAGGCCGCGCTGCGGCCGGGCGGCATCCTCGTCGCCTACCTGCCCACCGTCGGCCAGGTGGCGCAGCTGCGCGACGCGCTCGACGACAGCCGCTTCGGCATGGCCGAGACCATGGAGGTGCTCCAGCGCACGTGGCACGTCGAGGGCCAGTCGGTCCGCCCCGACCATCGCATGGTCGGTCACACGGGCTTTCTGACCCACGCGCGCCTGCTCGGCGCCTGACGCGGCCCTCTCCCGTGAACACCCTCGATCTCGTCGTGCTCGTCACTGCTGTCTCGTCGGTCGTCGGCGGCTGGCGCCTCGGGCTCGTGGCACGCGGGCTGTCGTGGGTGGGACTCGCTGTCGGCCTCGTCCTCGCGGCCCGCTTCCTGCCCGACATCGTGCGGGCGGCCGAGCCCGACCAGCCGATGCGAGCCCTGGCGATCGTGATCGGCGTGCTCGTCGGCGGCGCGTTCGTCGGGCAGGCCATCGGCCTGGCGATCGGCGCCCGCTTCCACCGCCTCCTCCCGCCTGGGCCCCTGCGCACCGTCGACCGGGGGCTCGGCGCCGCGGCCGGCGCGCTCGCCGTGCTGGTGGCCTTCTGGGCCCTGCTGCCCGCCATGTCGGAGGTGTCGGGCTGGCCCGCCCGCCAGGCCCGGCGGTCCGTGATCGCGCGCGCCGTCCACCGCTGGTTCCCGCGTCCGCCCGACACCGTCCAGGCGCTCCGCCGTCTGGTGGGGCGCAGTCAGTTCCCTCAGGTCTTCGGCCAGTTCGCCCCGTCGCAGAACGCGGGGCCGCCACCCGCGGCCGTGCCGCTGGCGGCTCCCGTGGTGACGCGCGTGACGGCCTCGACGGTGAAGGTGACGGGCGTCGCCTGCCACCGCATCCAGGACGGCAGCGGGTTCGCGGCCGGTTCGGACGTCGTGGTGACCAACGCCCACGTCGTGGCGGGGGAGGGCTCGACCACGGTGGTTCGCCCCGACGGCCACCGGCTGCAGGCGATCGTGGTCCTCTTCGACCCCGACCGCGACCTCGCGGTCCTGCGGGTGCCGGGCCTGGGCGAGGCGTCCCTCGGAATCGCCACCGCGTCACCCGGCGCCGTCGGCGCGGTGTTCGGGCACCCCGGCGGCCAGGACGCGGTGCAGGTCGCACCGGCCGCCGTCAAACAAGAGGTCGAGGCGCTCGGACGTGACCTCTACGACTCCCACCCCACGCGGCGACAGGTGTTCGTCCTCGCCAGCGACCTGCACCCCGGCGACTCGGGCGGCGCGCTCGTCGACCGCGCGGGCGCCGTGGTGGGCGTCGCCTTCGCCATCGCTCCCGACGAGCCGGGGACGGCCTACGCCCTCACCACAGCCGAGCTCCAGCCCGACCTCGCCGCCGCCGGGCCGCGCCGCGTCGCCACCGGCCCCTGCCTGAATGACTGACGTTTTCGGGTCGGACGCGAAACGGGCCCCCGTGGGGGCCCGTGATCACAGCGCGCGTGAGTTACGCGCTACTCGACCTCGATGAAGATGCACTCGCCTGGGCACTCCTCGGCCGACTCGACCACCGCATCCTCGAGGCCACCAGGATCGCTCAGCACCTTCGAGCCTTCCTTGACATAGGCGAGGCCGTCGTCGAGCAGGGTGAACACGTCGGGGCAGATCTCCTCGCACAGGCCGTCACCGGTGCAGAGGTCCTGGTCGATCCAGACCTTCATGGCCATCGTCTCGTCACGTACCTCTCTGCGCTGGGTTGTCCGGCAACGTACCGACCGGCTCTGGCACTGTCAATTTACCCGGAAACGGCGAGGGAAATGTACGTTACTCTCGCCGGTCCTGGGCATGCCGGGGGTATGACGCCTCCGCCGAAAGAAGATGACACCGGTGTATGTTCGATTCAGCAGGGAGGGAGTGAGGTGAGCCTCAGGTGAGCTCCACGTCCGACTCGGAGTACGAGCACCGGCTCAGCGAGTACGAGCACGAGGTCGCCGACCTCCAGCAGCAGGTGAAGGTGCTCGAAGAGGACGTGGTGGGGCTGCGCCGCAAGCTCCAGGACGCGCCCAAGCGCGTGCGCACGCTCGAGGAGCGCCTCCTGGAGAGCAAGGGCCAGCTCGCACAAGCCGTCTCCCAGAACGAAAAGCTCACCTACACCCTGCGCGAGGCGCGCGAGCACATCGCCGCGCTGCGCGAGGAGGTCGAGAAGCTCACCCAGCCACCGTCGGCCTACGGCACGTTCCTCGGCGCCAACGACGACGGCACGGTCGACGTGTTCTCGGCCGGGCGCAAGATGCGCGTCGCGCTGCATCCGGAGTTGGAGTCCGAGAACCTCAAGCGGGGCCAGGAGGTCGTGCTCAACGAGTCGCTCAACGTGGTGCTGGCGCGCGGCCCCGACATGGCGGGCGAGGTCGTGACGCTGAAGGAGATCCTCGACGACGGGCTGCGCGCCCTCATCGTCGGACGCGCCGACGAGGAGCGCGTGGCCGAGCTCGCCGACGAGCTGCTCGGCCAGAAGCTGCGCGCCGGCGACACGATCCTCATGGACTCGCGCACCGGCCTCCTGCTCGAGCGGCTGCCCCGGCCGGAGGTCGAAGAGCTGATCCTCGAGGAGGTGCCCGACATCTCCTACGACGACGTCGGCGGCCTCGACGACCAGATCGAGCAGATCACCGACGCGGTGGAGCTGCCGTTCCTGCACCGCGAGCTGTTCGTGGAGCACCGCCTTCCCGCGCCCAAGGGCATCCTCCTCTACGGCCCGCCCGGCTGCGGCAAGACGCTGATCGCCAAGGCGGTCGCCAACTCGCTGGCGAAGAAGGTCAGCGAGGTCACGGGCGACAAGAACGCCCGCAGCTACTTCCTCAACATCAAGGGCCCCGAGCTGCTCAACAAGTACGTGGGCGAGACCGAGCGCCAGATCCGGCTGGTGTTCCAGCGGGCGCGCGAGAAGTCGGAGGAGGGCTGGCCCGTCATCGTCTTCTTCGACGAGATGGATTCCCTGTTCCGCACGCGGGGGAGTGGGATCTCCTCCGACATGGAGTCGACGGTGGTGCCGCAGCTGCTGGCCGAGATCGACGGCGTCGAGACGCTCAAGAACGTCATCGTGATCGGTGCCTCCAACCGCGAGGACCTCATCGACCCGGCCATCCTGCGCCCCGGCAGGCTCGACGTGAAGATCAAGATCGAACGGCCCAACGAGGAAGCCGCCGCCCAGATCTTCGGGCGCTACCTCACGCCCGACCTCCCGCTCGACACCGACGAGGTGGCGTCGCTCGGCGGGGGCGACCCGGCCAAGGCGGTCTCGGCCATGATCGAGCGCACCGTCGTCGAGATGTACAACACCAACGACGACAACCGTTTCCTCGAGGTCACCTACCAGAACGGCGACAAGGAGATCCTGTTCTTCAAGGACTTCGCGTCGGGCGCCATGGTCGAGAACATCGTGCGCAGAGCGAAGAAGCTCGCCATCAAGCGGAGGATCGCCGGTGAGGGCAAGGGCATTCGTCTGTCCGACCTGCTCGCCTCCATCAAGCAGGAGTACAAGGAACACGAGGACCTGCCCAACACCACCAACCCCGACGACTGGGCCAAGATCTCGGGCAAGAAGGGCGAGCGCATCGTCTACGTGCGCACCCTGCTCACCGAGGGTGAAGGGGTCGACGGCGGGCGCGCGATCGAACGGGTCGGCACGGGGCAGTACCTGTAGAGGCCGCGCCCGGGTGGCGGGCTAGCGTCCGATCGTGGCCATCCGGAAGGTCTGCGGGATCGAGACCGAGTACGGCATCGCCCTCCGCGGCGTCGGGGAGTCCAACCCCATCGCGGCCTCGTCGCTGCTGATCAACGCCTACGTCGCCGAGCAGCAGCGCAAGGTGGGCTGGGACTTCGAGGACGAGTCGCCCGGCCGCGACGCGCGGGGCTTCGCGCGCGAGGGCTCGATGGCCCCGGAGGTCGAGACCCATCTCGTCAACGCCGTGCTCACCAACGGCGCCCGCTACTACGTCGACCACGCCCACCCCGAGTTCTCCACACCGGAGTGCGCGGATGCGCTCGAGTGTGTCCGGTACGACAAGGCGGGGGAGCGGATTCTGGCCCGTTCGATGGAGGCGGCGCGGCGCACGCTGCCGGAGGGCCAGGGAATCGTCGTCTACAAGAACAACTCCGACCGCAAGGGCAACTCCTACGGCACTCACGAGAACTATTTGATGGACCGGGCCGTTCCTTTCGGACGGATCGTGCGCCACGTGATGCCGCACTTCGTGACCCGCCAGATCTACACGGGCGCCGGCAAGGTCGGGTCCGAGGCGGCGTCGGCCCAGGACGTGCCGTTCCAGCTCAGCCAGCGGGCCGACTTCTTCGAGGAGGAGGTCGGCCTCGAGACCACGCTCAAGCGCCCGATCGTGAACACCCGCGACGAGCCGCACGCGGATGCGCAGAAGTACCGGCGTTTCCACGTGATCGTCGGCGACAGCAATCTTTGCGAGGTCGCCACCTATCTCAAGGTCGGTGTCACCGCGATCGTGCTGGCCATGATCGAGGACGACTTCTTCGGCGACGTCGACCTGTCCCTCGCGACGCCGGTGCAGGCCATCCGGCGGGTGTCCTACGACCTCGACCTCTCACTCCCGCTTGAGCTGGCCGACGGCCGGCGCCTGACCGCGCTCGATGTGCAATGGGAGCTGCTCGACCTGGCGCGGAAGTACGCGGAGGACCGCGGGCTCGAGTGCGTCGACGACGAGGTGGGCCGCGATGTCCTACGCCGGTGGGAGGACACGCTCACGACGCTCGAGTCCAACCCCATGTCGCTCTCCGGCAAGCTCGACTGGGTCACCAAGCACGAGCTCCTCGACGCCTACCGGCAGCGCCACGGGCTTGACTGGGACGACCACAAGATCGCGGCGATGGACCTCCAGTACCACGACGTCCGCCCCGAGCGGTCGTTGTTCTCGCGCCTGCCCTCCGAGCGGCTGGTCGACGAGGCCGCCGTCGAGCTGGCCATCACGGAGCCTCCCGAGGGCACCCGAGCCTATTTCCGGGGCAAGTGCCTCCAGAAGTGGGCGAGCTCGATCGTGGCCGCCAACTGGGATTCCCTCGTCTTCGACCTCGGCACCGACCCCCTCCGCCGGGTACCCATGATGGAACCGCTTCGGGGAACCGCCAAGCATGTCGATACCTTGTTGCAGGGAAGCACGACACCGGGTGAGCTGTTGGAACAGCTTGGAACGTGAGGATGTTCGAGGGACGAGATGCCTGAGCGAGAGCAGAAGAAGAAGCAGCCGGCGACCAGGGACGACCAGGTCGTGGAGGAAGCTGCCCCGCCGGGCTCCAAGCAGGGCGAGAAGATCAAGGCCGAGATCGACGACCTCCTCGACGAGATCGACGAGGTGCTCGAGGAGAACGCGGAGGACTTTGTTCGTTCGTACGTGCAGAAGGGCGGCCAGTAGCTGCTCGTTCTGGCACCAGAAGTGCACGCCATAACGCGCGTTCTTGGGGCCAAAAGCCTGGGCGGGCCGCGAGAATTCGGCAGCAGCCGCACTAGCCTCAGCGGGCAATGACGCTGCCCTCGTTCCCCCCGGGCGACGATCCGGGCCCGAGCTTCTCGACGCTCCTCCGCCGCAGCGGGCAGGAGCCTCTTCGGGTGCAGACCGAGACAGCGTTCACGCCGACCCACGGCACCACCATCGTCGCCCTTCGGTACGCGGACGGCGTGGTGATGGCGGGCGACCGGCGGGCAACCGAGGGGTACGCGATCGCCCATCGCTCGATCGAGAAGGTGTTCCCGGCCGACCGGCACTCGGGCGTGTCGATCGCCGGCGCGGCCGGGCCGGCGATGGAGATGGTGAAGCTCTTCCAGACCGAGCTCGAGCACTACGAGAAGGTCGAGGGCCTCGCCCTCAGCCTCGAGGGCAAGGCCAACAAGCTCGGCCAGATGATCCGCGACAACCTGCCGATGGCCATGCAGGGCCTCGCCGTCGTGCCGATCTTCGCGGGCTTCGACCTGCGCCGGCAGAAGGGCCGCATCTTCAAGTACGACCTCACCGGCGGCCGCTACGAGGAGGACGACTTCCACGCCAACGGCTCGGGAGGACGCGACGCCCGCACCACGATCAAGCTCGGCTGGCGCGAGGGCATCGATCGTGCCGCTGCGATCGAGCTCGCCATCGGGGGTCTCTACGAGGCCGCCGACGAGGACTCGGCCACCGGCGGGCCCGACGTCGTGCGCGGCATCTACCCGACCGTCGCGACGGTCACGACCGACGGCTTCGATCGCGTACCCGAGGACGAGGTGGCGCAGCGCTTCACGTCCCTCATCGAGCACAAGCGCGAGGAGGGCCACCAGCCATGACAATGCCCTTCTACGTCGCGCCCGAGCAGGTGATGAAAGACCGGGCCGACTACGCCCGCAAGGGCATCGCCCGCGGCCGCGCGCTGGCCGCGCTCGTCTACGGCGACGGCATCCTCATGGCGGCCGAGAACCCCTCGCAGACCCTGCACAAGATCAGCGAGATCTACGACCGCATCGCGTTCGCCGGCGTCGGCAAGTACAACGAGTACGACTCGCTCCGGATCGCGGGCGTCCGGCACGCCGACCTGAAGGGGTTCGCGTACTCACGCGAGGACGTCGACGCGCGGTCGCTGGCCAGCGCCTACGCGCAGATCCTCGGGCAGATCTTCACCCACGAGATGAAGCCGATGGAGGTGGAGATCCTCGTGGCCGAGGTCGGCGACAAGGCGGGCGACGAGCAGCTCTTCCACGTGCTCTACGACGGCAGCGTCGTCGACGAGACCGATCTCACCGTGCTCGGTGGCGAGGCCGAGGCGATTCTCGAGCGGCTCAAGGCCGGCTACCGGCCCGAGATGCCCCTCGCCGACGCGCTCAAGGCCGCGACCGGCGCGCTGACCGAGCAGGGCAAGACCCTCCAAGCAGCAGACCTCGAGGTCGCGGTGCTGTCGCGCTCCAATGGCCGGCGTGCGTTCCGCCGGCTCGAGGACGACGAGATGGCAGCACTTCTGCGTTGACCTAGCCCCCGACGGCAGCGGCCAGGGCGGCGAGCGACTCCTGCATCTCTTTGCGGAGCGACGGGCGGCGGATCCTCACGAGGAGGTGCTTCCGCCAGAACGTGATGGGGTTGAGGTCGACTGTGAGAGTGACCATCGAACCGCTCTCGTGGGGCTCGACGTGCCATACCCAATCGGCGTACGAGGGGTTGCCGTCGTCGGACTGCGAGCGGTAGGCGAAGCGCCCCGCCGACGGATCGAGAGCGGAGACCCGCGACTTGCTCACCCACGACTGCCCGAGAGCGTGAATGCCCACCTTCCACACCGACCCCGAGTCAAGATGCTCCGGCGCCTCGACGACCTTCGTGATCGCCTTGTTCCACTCCGGCAGCCTCGACACGTCGGTCACGAGCCCGAACACCACTTCCGGCGCCGCGCCCATCGCTGCGCTGACGGATTCTCGCTTTCGCATCGCTAGATCGAGCGCGCGAAGAGGACGGCGGCGATCAGGAGGATCGCCGCCAGCACGATCCAGAGCTCGGGCGGCGTGCGGGTGTCGACGCGGTCGTCCTCCTCGTCGAAGGCCGACTCGACCTCGTCGGCCATCAGCAGCTCGCGAGCGTCGTCGAGATCGTCCTCGGTGACGTAGACGTGCACGTCACCCATCGGGTACGGGCCGTCGACGTTGCCGCGCAGCTCGGTGAGGATGCCCTCGGAGCCGAGCCGGGCCGCCACGACCCGGGCGTGAAAGGTGTTGCGCAGGGTGAGCAGGCGCACCATGTGAGCTCGGCCGTGAGCCCGGTCCATCACCCTGAACGCTACCGTGAGAAGGAATGGACCGACGGATCTTCGGGCTCGAGAACGAGTACGGCGTCACCTGCACCCTGCGCGGGCAGCGCAGGCTCAGCCCCGACGAGGTCGCGCGCTATCTGTTCCGCCGGGTGGTCTCGTGGGGACGCAGCAGCAACGTCTTCCTCGAGAACGGCGCGCGCCTCTACCTCGACGTCGGCTCCCACCCCGAATACGCCACCCCGGAGTGCGACTCGATCTACGACCTGGTGGTGCACGACAAGGCGGGGGAGCGCATCCTCGAGCACCTGCTCGCGTCGGCCGAGCAGCGCCTCCGGGAAGAGGGCATCCGCGGCGTCATCTATCTGTTCAAGAACAACACCGACTCCGCCGGCAACTCGTACGGCTGCCACGAGAACTACCTCACCAGCCGGCGCGACGACTTCGGCCACTACGCCGAGGTGCTCATCCCGTTCTTCGTGTCCCGGCAGGTCTACGCCGGCGCCGGCAAGGTGCTGCAGACGGCCCGGGGCGCGATGTACTGCATCAGCCAGCGGGCCGAGCACATCTGGGAGGGCGTCTCCAGCGCCACCACCCGGAGCCGCCCGATCATCAACACCCGCGACGAGCCCCACGCCGACGCCGAGCGCTTCCGCCGTCTCCATGTGATCGTCGGCGACTCCAACATGAGCGAGTACGCCACGTTCCTCAAGGTCGGCGCCACCAGCATTCTGCTGCGCATGCTCGAGGACCCGTCGGTGGTGCTGCGCGACATGACCCTCGAGAACCCGATCCGCGCCATCCGCGAGATCAGCCACGACATCGGGTGCACCCGTCGGGTGCGGCTCGCCAACGGGCGAGAGGCGAGCGCGATCGAGATCCAGAGCGAGTACCTCAACCGGGCGCTGCGCTACGCGGACAGCAAAGGTCTGAGCCCGCTCGAGGAACAGGCGCTGCAGATGTGGGAGCACTGCCTGACCGGGCTCGAGAAGGACCCGCTCAGCCTCGAGCGCGAATGCGACTGGGTGATCAAGTATCGGCTGCTCGAGGCCTATCGCGAGCGCCACGATCTCTCGCTCACACACCCGAAGGTCGCGCTGATGGACCTGCAGTACCACGACGTCAACCGGCGTCGTGGGCTCTACTACCGGCTGCAGGAGCGCGGCCTCGTCGACCGGGTCTGCACCGACGAGGCCATTGACCACGCCATTGACGAGCCGCCCCAGACGACCCGGGCGAGGTTGCGAGGCGAGTTCATCCGCAAGGCCAAGGAGCGCAAGCGCGACTACACCGTCGACTGGGTGCACCTGAAGCTCAACGACCAGGCCCAGCGGACCGTGCTCTGCAAGGACCCGTTCCGGGCGAGAGACGAGCGGGTCGAGAAGCTCATCGCCTCTCTCTAGGGCTCAGCCGTACATCAGCGACCCCGGCGTGGTGAGCAGCTCACCCGTCTCGAGCCACGTCTTCAGGCCGGAGAGGATCATCGGCCAGCCGCCGTAGAGCTGGTCGTTCGCGCCCTCACGAAGCTG
>VAXF01000312.1 GCA_005888395.1 Actinomycetota bacterium
TGCGCGCGGGGTTCGCCGCCGGCGCCGACTTCTATGTGACCAAGCCGTTCGCGGTCGACGACCTCATCGTTCGCGTCGAGGTGCTCCTGCGGCGCGAGGGGAAGTCAGCGTCACTCGTCCGCGAAGTCGGCGACGTCGAGGTCGACGAGGGCGCCCACAGCGTGACGCGCGCCAGCACCCCGATCGACCTCACGCCCCGGGAGTTCGACCTGCTGTGCGCGCTCGCCCGCCGGCCCGGCCGGGTCATCGGCAAGCGCCAGCTGCTCTCGGAGATCTGGGGCCACTCGCAGGGCCGCAACCTGGTCGAGACGCACATGAGCTCGCTCCGCAAGAAGCTCGAGGCGCACGGCCCGCGCCTCATACACACGGTGCGCGGAGTGGGCTACGTGATCCGCGGCTGACGCCCTAGGTGGCCACGAACTCGCGGACGGCGGCGGCGAGGCGCTCGGGCTGCTCCAGCGGCAGCAGGTGGCCACCCGGCAGGTCGACGATGCGGGATGCCGTCGGCGTAGGCCTCGGCGTGGCCGCGGACGACGAACGCGTCCTGCTCGCCATGGACCACGAGGGTCGGTGCAGTCACGCGGTACAGGCGCTTGCGCAGCTTCGGGTCGTGGAGGTACGGATCCCAGCCGAGCTTCGCCGTCGCCGCCATCGACTTGAGCGTCGGTGCGAACAGCTCGAAGGGCAGGTCGCCCCATCCGCTGGGCTCGTCGAGGCGCGCCGCGAGCGCGTTCATCATCTGTGCCATCGGGTGCGACTGGTCGGCGAACATCATCGCCGCCAGCTCGCTCGGCGTCTTGCCGAAGATGTCGGGCACCGGCGCCTCGGGCAGGTAGAGGCCTACCGCGTTCACGAGCACGAGGGCCGATACACGCTCTGGGTAGCGGGTGGCGACCTCGGCCGCCATCCAACCGCCGAGCGAGAGCCCGATCACCGCCGGCGCGTCGAGGTCGAGCTGATCGAAGACGTCGAGCACATGGAAGACGGCGTCCTCCATGTCCTCGATCTGCTCGATACCCTCCGACTCGCCGAAGCCCGGGAAGAGCGGGGCAACGGCGTCGTGGTCGTCGGCCAGGTCCTCGAGCAACGCGAGACCGGCAGCCTCGCCCAGCGCCGAGTGCAGGTAGACGACCGGGGCGCCCGCGCCGCCCCGCTGGACCTGGACCTTGCCCACGGCGGTGGTGACGCGCTCGTCGGTGAGCGGCGTGGACATCAGGCCGCCGCCTCGGGCACCTGGAGCATCGGCTTGCCCTCCGGGAATGCCTCGCGGAGCTTCGGCATGACCTCGGACGCGAAGAGCTCGAGGTTGCGACGGGTGAGGTCGGCCGGAAGCGTGCCCAGCTGGAACAGGCCGAGCAGGTTGCCGGTGCCGAGCCGGTGCAGGTCCTCGGTGAGCTTTTCGGTGACAGTCTCGGGGGAGCCCACGATCGCGTAGTGCCCCTCCTCGACCTGGTCCCAGGTCTCGAGGTTGAGCATGAACGTCCCGATCCCCTTGAGCATGCTCTCGAACGAGCGCAGGGACGTGTAGCCCGGCGGCTGGATGTTGATGCCCCGCAGCAGGCGGCGCACGAAGTACCAGAGGTGCTCCTCGTACTGCCGGCGCGCCTCCTCGTCGGTCTCGGCGACGTAGATCGGCACGAGCCATCCCTGCTGGATCGGGTCGGGCTCGTAGCCCTCGCGTTCGCACGCCTCGCGGAAGAGACGGAACGTGCGCTCGAACACCGAGATGTGGAAGTAGGGGATACCCATGTAGGCGTAGTGGTGGCGGGCGACGAACTCCATCGTCTCCAGCGAGCCGACGCCGGGGATCCACACCTCGGGGTGCGGCTGCTGGACCGGGCGGGGCCAGGTGTTGACGTAGCGGATCCGGAAGTGCTTGCCGATGAACTCGAACGGCCCCGGCTCGGTCCACGCCCGGATGATCAGGTCGTGGGCCTCGTTGAAGCGCTCGCGGGCATGGGCCGGGTTGATCGAGAACGAGTAGTACTCCGGCCCGCCGCCGACGACCATTCCCGCGATCAGGCGGCCGTTGCTGAGGTTGTCGATGATGGCGAACTCCTCGGCGACGCGGGTCGGCGGGTCGTAGAGCGGGAGGGCATTGCCGACGACGGCGATCTTCACCCGCTCGGTCTGGCGGGCGAGCACCGAGGCGAACAGGTTCGGCGACGGCATCAGGCCGTAGGCGTTCTGGTGGTGCTCGTTGATGCAGACGCCGTCGAAGCCGAGCTCCTCGGCATAGATGAGCTCGTCGAGATACCGGTTGTAGATCTCGTTGCCCAGCTTCGGGTCGAACAGGCTGTTGGGGCAGGTCACCCAGGCCGGGCCCTCGTAGTCGGCCGGGAGCCCCGGGTACGGCATGAGGTGGAAGCTGAAGAATCGCA
>VAXF01000074.1 GCA_005888395.1 Actinomycetota bacterium
ACCCCATCGGGCACATGCTCCACCTCCAGCACGACCGGCCCGACATCGCCGCCAGCGCCCGCTGGTACCTCGAGCCCGTCGATTACCTGTCGATGCGCTTCACCGGCACCGCAGCCGCGTCACCGGCGTCGATGACCGCCGCGTGGCTCACCGACAACCGCCGCCTCGACCGTGTCGCCTACGACTCCGGGCTCGTGCGCATGGCGGGGATCGACGGCTCGAAGCTGCCGCCGCTGCGCCCGTCGGGCTCGGTGACCGGCACCGTGCGCGACGACGTCGCCGACGACCTCGGGCTGCCGCACGGGGTCGTCGTGGTCGCGGGGATGCCCGACCTCCACTCCGCGGCGGTGGGCGCGGGAACCTTGCTCGACTACCAGTGCCACATGGCGCTCAGCACGACGTCGTGGATCAGCTGCCCCGTCGCCTACAAGAAGACGGACGCCATCCGCCAGATCGCGTCGGTGCCGGGGCCAAACCCCGAGGGCTACCTCGTCGCCAACAACCACGAGACGGCCGGCGCGTGCCTGCAGTGGCTGCGCGACAAGGCCCTTGCTCCGGACGCCGGCGGGCCGCGGCCGAGCTTCGGCGAGCTCGTCGAGCTGGCCGCGTCCGCGCCTCGGGGCAGCGGGAATGTCCTGTTCACGCCGTGGCTCGCCGGCGAGCGCTCGCCGGTCGACGACCGCAGTGCGCGCGCCGGCTTCCACAACGTCTCGCTCGCCACGGGCCGAGCCGAGCTCGTGCGGGCCGTGCTCGAGGGGGTCGCCTTCAACAACCGCTGGCTCCACGACGCCGTCGAGCGGTTCGTGAAGCGCCGGCTCGAGCCGATCAGGGTCTTCGGCGGCGGCGCCCAGTCGGACCTGTGGTGTCAGACCCACGCCGACGTGATGGACCGCACCATCGAGCGGCTGGCCGACCCGCTGCACGTCAACCTGCAGGGCGCGGCGATGCTGGCGGGAATCGCGCTCGGTGAGCTCGACCGCGCGTCGGCGCACGACCTCGTGAAGGTCGACGCCGTTTTCCGGCCGGATCCGTCGTCGCGGGGCGTCTACGACCGGCTCTACGACGAGTTCACCAAGCTGTACAAGTCCCAGAAGGACATGTTCCACCGGCTGAACCGCCCGCCGCGGCGCAAGCGTCCCGGCTGAGGCCGGTTCAGCCCTTCGCCTTGGCGGCAGCCTTCTTCGCCTTCTTGTACTCGCGCACCCTGGCCAGCGTCTCCGGTGAAGTGATGTCGGCGACCGACATGAAGACGCCCGGCTTGCCGTAGTCGCCGGCCGCCTGCTCCCATCCCGACGGACGGACGCCGAGCTGCTTGCCGAGCAGAGCGACGAAGATCCGCGCCTTCTGCTCGCCGAAGCCCGGCAGGGCGCGCACGTTGGCGAAGACCTGGTCGCCCGTCTTCGCGTTCTTCCACACGCCGGTCGCGTCGCCGCCGTAGCGCTCGACGAGATGCGCGCACAGCTCCTGCGTGCGCTTCGCCATCGAGCCCGGGAACCGGTGCAACGCCGGTCGCTGCGAGAACGCCTTCGCCAACTGCTCGGGGTCCATGGCGGCGATCTCGCCGGCGTCGAGCCGGCCGCCGAGTCGTTCGCGAAGCATGAGCGGGCCTTTGAACGCCCACTCGAGTGGGACCTGCTGGTCGAGCACCATCCCGATCAGCAGGGCGAGGGGATCAGCGCCGAGGAGCTTGTCGGCCTCGTCGTCGCCGGAGAGAGAGAGCGTCGCGCTCGTCGTTTCGGGCATCACACCGTCCTCGGGTCGGGGGCGTTGGGGTCGATGTCATAGCGCGCGATCGCGTCGGCGACCTCTTCGGCCTTGGCGTCGCCGGTGCCGGCAAGACCCTGGAGGACGGCGACCACGATGTGACCGGCGTCGGTCTCGAAGTGGTGGCGCAACACGGCGCGCGTGTCGCTGCGGCCGAAGCCGTCGGTGCCGAGCGGGATGAACGGCGCCGGCACCCAGCGGGCCACCTGGTCGGGCACCGCCTTCATGAAGTCGGTGACGGCGACGACCGGGCCCTCGGCGTCGGCCAGCGCCTGGGTGACGAACGGCGTGCGCGGGCGCTCGCCCGGATGGAGCCGGTTCCAGCGCTCGGTGCTCAGGGCCTCCTCGCGCAGGCACTTGTACGACGTGGCGCTCCAGCACTCGGCGGCGACGTCGTGGTGCTCGGCGAGCAGGCGCTGCGCCTCGAGGGCCGCAAGGTTGGCGCTGCCGCTGAACAGGATCGTCGCCCGCCGCGCCGCACTGCCACTCCGGTCGGGCCCGGAGCCGGCCGGCGCCGTCGAGAACCGGTACAGCCCGCGCACGATCCCGTCCTCCGCGCCCTCGGGCATCGCGGGCATCACGAACGTCTCGTTGTAGACGGTGAGGTAGTACATGACGTCGTCGTGCTCGCCGTACATGCGGCGGATGCCCTCGCGCACGATGACCGCCAACTCGAACGCGAACGCAGGGTCGTAGGCCACGACGGTGGGCACGACCGACGCGAGGACGTGGCTGTGGCCGTCCTCGTGCTGGAGGCCCTCACCGTTGAGAGTCGTGCGGCCGGCGGTGGCGCCGATCAGGAAGCCGCGGGCGCGGGCGTCGTTGGCTGCCCAGACGAGATCGCCGACCCGCTGGAAGCCGAACATCGAATAGAAGATGAAGAGCGGGAGCATCGGCTGCGCCCACGTCGCGTAGGCGGTGCCGGCGGCGGTGAAGCTGGCCATCGAGCCGGCCTCGGTGATGCCCTCCTCGAGGATCTGGCCCTGCTGGCTCTCGCTGTAGGAGAGCAGGAGCTCGGCGTCGACGGGCTCGTAGCGCTGGCCGAACGGGGCGTAGATCTTCCGCTCCTTGAAGAGCGCGTCCATGCCGAAGGTGCGGGCCTCGTCGGGGATGATCGGCACGACGCGCCCGCCGAAGCCGTCGTCGCGCATGAGGTTGCGCACCAGCCGGGCGAACGCCATCGTCGTCGACACCGCCTGCTTGCCCGAACCTTTGAGGAACTCGGCGAACGCATCGTCGTTCGGCAGTGGGAGCTCGCGCTTGTAGCGGACGACCCGCTTCGGCACCGCGCCGTCGAGGGCGCGGCGGCGCTCCATCAGGTACTCGTGCTCGGGCGAGCCCTCGGGCGGGCGGTAGTAGGGCGGCAGGTCGGCGTCGAGCGCGTCTTCGGGCACCTGGTCCTGCAGGTAGAGGCGGTCGCGCAGCGTCGCCAGCTCCTTCTTCGACATCTTCTTGATCTGGTGCGTCGCGTTGCGAGCCTCGATCGTGGGCCCGAGCGTCCAGCCTTTGATCGTCTTGGCGAGGATCACGGTGGGCGAGCCCTCGTGCTCGACGGCGGCCTTGTAGGCGGCGTAGAGCTTGCGATAGTCGTGGCCGCCTCGCGGGAGGGTGCGCAGGTCGTCGTCCGAGAGGTGCTCGACCATCTTGCGCAGGCGTGGGTCGGGGCCGAAGAAGTGCTCGCGGATGTAGGCGCCGGACTCGACTGCGTACTTCTGGAACTCACCGTCGACGGTGGTGTTCATCTTGTTGAGGAGTACGCCGTCGACGTCGCGAGCGAGCAGCTCATCCCATCGCGAGCCCCATATGACTTTGATCACGTTCCAGCCCGCGCCGCGGAAGGTGGCCTCGAGCTCCTGGATGATCTTCCCGTTGCCGCGTACCGGACCGTCGAGCCGTTGCAGGTTGCAGTTGACCACGAAGATCAGGTTGTCGAGCTGCTCGCGCGCCGCCAGCGAGAGCGCGCCCAGCGTCTCCGGCTCGTCGCACTCGCCGTCGCCGACGAAGCACCACACCTTCGAACGGCTGGTGTCGGCGAGGCGGCGGTGCAGGAGGTAGCGGTTGAAGCGGGCCTGGTAGATCGCAGTGATGGGACCGAGCCCCATCGACACGGTGGGGAACTCCCAGAAGTCGGGCATGAGGCGCGGGTGCGGGTAGCTGGAGAGGCCGCCGCCGCCCTCCTCCATCCGGAAGTGGTCGAGCTGGTCCTCGGTGAGCCGGCCCTCGAGGAACGCGCGCGCGTAGATGCCGGGCGCGGCGTGTCCTTGGAAGAAGACCTGGTCGCCGGCCTGCCCGTCGTCCTTGCCGTGGAAGAAGTGGTTGAAGCCGACCTCGCACAGGCTCGCGCTCGACGCGTAGGTGGCGAGGTGGCCGCCGATGCCTTCCGAGATCGAGTTGGCGCGCGTGACCATGACGGCCGCGTTCCACCGGATGTAGGCGCGGATGCGGCGCTCGATGTGCTCGTCACCAGGGAACCACGGCTCCTGGTCGGCGGGGATCGTGTTGACGTACGGCGTCGACACCGTCGCCGGGAACCCGATCTGCTGCTCGAGCGCGCGCTCCAACAGCTTCATCAGCAGGAACCGCGCCCGGGTGCGTCCGTGGGAGTCGACCACCGCGTCGAACGAGTCGACCCACTCCCGCGTCTCCTCCGGGTCGATGTCGGGGACCTGGTGGGAGAACCCGTCGAAGATCATGACTCCATGGTCGCGCTTCCCGCACCCCTCCCGACTTTTTCACGTCGAGCCACCGCCGAGGGTCTCGAGGCGCACAGAAGTCGAGACCCCTTCGGACTTTTTCACGTGGAGCCACCATCGGGGCTCGCGGCACGTACAAAGGTCGCAACCGGCGGGGAGACTGTCATACCCCCCAGGTTGACTTCCGCCATGACCGAGAGGGAGATGTGGACGTTGGCGTTAGGACAGCTGGCGATGATCAGCCGTGAGCAAGCCTTGGCCGCGATCGGTCGGAGACGGCTGGAGCGGTTGGTCGACACGGGGCGACTGACGCGGCCCCGGGACCGCGTCTACCGGATCGCGGGTGCACCGACCGACGCTCGAGAGCCGTTTCTTGCTGCCTGTCTCGCAGCGGGTGACGGCGCTGTGGTCTCCCACCTCGCTGCTGGCGCGCTCTGGTCGATGCGAGGTCTCCTGCTGGGGCTCCCCGAGCTCCTCGTGGAGGCACCGAGAAGGCTTCACCTCCCTGGTGTGATCACCCACCTGACCACCTGCCTCCCGCCCGCGCACGTGACAACGCGCGGTCCGGTGCCCGTCACGAGCCCGGCGCGAACGATCTTCGATCTGTCGACCGTCGTCAGCCCTTGGCTCCTCGGCCGGATCATCGACGAATCTTCACGTCGGGGCCTGGCGAGCTACGCCGAGCTGGGCCGATGCGCCGATTTGCTGGCGGCACGGGGGCGTCGCAAGCTCACGGTGGTGCGGGCGCTGCTCGACAACCGGGGGCCTGGCTACCACCCGGGAGACAGCGATCCCGAGGTCGACATTGCGCATGCGCTGACCCGGGCGGGATTGCCGCGGCCCGCGCAACAGCACCAGGTCGTCGTCGGGAAGCGGGTGTTCTTGATCGACGTCGCCTACCCGGACATCCAACTCGGCATCGAGTACGACAGTGAAGAAGCGCACAGCGGGTTCGCTGCCAAACAACACGATCGCGCCCGAGACAGGGCGTTGATGATCGTCGGGTGGAAGATGCTCCACTTCGGCCGAGGCGACGCGATCGGGGCTGTCGTGAGAGACGTCGCGGCCGCACGTGCTCGACTTCTGTCCTCGGCAGGCGCGTCTGTGGTGGCCCCAGGTACAAAAGTCGCGGGGTGAGCGCCGCCGAGAGCGAGCCGACGGTCGTGTACACGGACGGGGCGTGCGTGGGGAACCCGGGCCCCGGCGGGTGGGCGTGGGCGGTGCCGGGGGGTGCGTACGCCAGCGGGGCAGAGGCGCAGACCACGAACCAGCGCATGGAGGTCCACGCGGCGCTGGAGGCGGTGCTGTCGATCGACGGGCCGGTCGAGGTCGTGAGCGACTCGACCTACGTCGTGAACTGCTTCCGCGACCGGTGGTGGGAGGGCTGGCTCGAACGCGACTGGAAGACGAAGGCCCGCAAGCCGGTGGCCAACCGCGACCTGTGGGAGCCGCTGGTGGCCGCGGTGGTCACGGATCCCGGACGCATCAGCTTCCGGTGGGTGAAGGGCCACGCCGACGACCCGATGAACGACGTCGTCGACCGGCTCGCGGTCGACGCCGCCCGCACGCAGCAGGGGCGCCGCGGCCACGGGACACCCGAAGGCCTCGGCGCGCCCGACGTGCCTACGGCCCCCGGCGCCGACGACCGGCGCGCCCCGCCCGGCCACCGGGTGGTCGTCGTCGGTCACCGCCCGCCGGAGCTCGGCGGCTACGAGGCCAACCCCACCGCCGATCGGGTGCGGGCCAAGCTCACCGAGGTGCTGGCGGCGAAGCGCACCCTCCACGACGACCTCGTGGTGCTCACGGGCCTTGGCCTCGGCGCCGAGCAGCTGGCCGCCGAGGCGGCGGCGGCGGCGGGCATTCCGTACGTTGCGGTGCTGGCGTTTCCCGACCAGGAGGCGGTGTGGCCGGCCGAGTCGCAGCTCCGCTACCGCGAGCTCCTCGCCCGCGCTGACGGCGACGTGCTGCTCCAGGCCAGGCGCCCCGAGAGCAGGCAGGCGGCAGGGGCGGCGCTGGCGCGGCGCGACGGGTGGCTGGTGCGCCACGCCCACGAGGCGATCGCAGTCTGGGACGGCGAGGAGCAGCTCGTCGGGCGGGTGGTCCGCTCGCTGCGCGACCGCGTGGGCGAGGAGGACGTATGGGTCATCGAGCCAGGCGACTGACGGGCCGGCGGTCGCGTGCGAGGCGCACGTCGTCGTCGCGGTGGCCGGTGAGGGCCAGGATGAACGAGGCCCGATCCACGTCGACCGCGCCCATCGCCGCGAGGTGCTCGGTCGTCAGCTGGACGTCGACGAACGCGCCGCCGGCTTCACCCAGACGCTCGGCGAGGTCGACGAGCGCCACCTTCGATGCATCGGGCGCCCGATGGAACATCGACTCGCCGGTGAACACCCCGCCGACCTGCACGCCGTAGAGGCCGCCGGCCAGCTCCTCGCCGGCCCACACCTCGAGGCTGTGGGCCCAGCCGAGACGATGGAGCTCGCGATAGGCGCGCCGCATGTCCGGCGTCACCCACGAGTCGTCGCGCTCGGCGCATGCGGCGATGACGGCGTCGAACTCGACGTCGACCGTCGTCTCCCAGGCGGAGTGCCGCAGCGTCTGACGGAGCGACCGCGTCACGCGTACGCGCTCGAGGAACAGCACACCGCGCGGGTCGGGCGAGAACCACGGGAGCGCGACGCCTGCGTGCGGCCACGGAAAGATCCCCCGGCGGTAGGCGTCGACGAGTGTCTCGGGCGACAGGTCGGCGCCGACGCCGACCACGCCGACCTCGTCCGCTGCAGACGGGTCGGGCAGCCGCCATCGCGACGGGCCCACAGGCTGCGGCCGCGGCGTCCGGTTCGAAGGCACGTGCCTTAGTGTCGCCCGGCATGTGGTTGGCGGCCGACACCGGCGGCACGTTCACCGATGTCGTCACCGCCGACGGGCGAATCGCCAAGGTGCTCTCGACGCCGGTCGACCCGAGCGTGGCGGTGGCCGCCGGCGTCGCCACCCTCGCCGGCCGAGAGCGCCCGGACCTGCTGGCGCACGGCACGACGGTCGCGACCAATGCGCTGCTCGAGCGGCGGGGAGCGTCGGTCGCGCTGGTCACGAACCGCGGCCTTGCCGACGTGATCGAGATCGCGCGCCAGGACCGCCCGTCGCTCTACGACGTCCGGGTCGACCGGCCCGAGCCCCTCGTGCCCCGCCGGCTGCGATTCGAGGTTGGCGGCCGTCTCGACGCCACCGGCCACGAGTTGGAGCCGGTGGACGCGAACG
>VAXF01000075.1 GCA_005888395.1 Actinomycetota bacterium
GGCGACGCCGAGCTGGCCGACGTCATCGAGGACCGCGGCGCCGCGTCACCGGCCGAGGAGGCGGTCACCTCCACGCTGCCCGGCGAGATGAGCCGGCTGCTCTCGGTGCTGGGCGAGCGCGAGCGCGAGATCCTCCGGCTGCGCTACGGCCTCGACCGGGGCGAGCCCCGCACGCTCGACGAGGTGGGCGAGCACTTCAACCTCACCCGGGAGCGCATCCGCCAGATCGAGGTGCGGGCCATGTCGAAGCTGCGGCACCCGTCGGTCGACACCGGCGCCCGCGAGCTCCTGACCGGTTGAGGCGAATCGTCCCGCTAGCCTGCCGGGCAGGATGGCGGACGATCTCCCACTGATCCTGGTCTCCAACCGGGGGCCGGTGCAGTTCGGGCTCGACGACGCCGGGGAGCGCACCCAGCAACGGGGCGGTGGCGGACTCGTCACCGCCCTGTCCGGTCTCGTGCGCCTGCTCGGCGAAGGCGTGTGGATAGCGGCGGCCCTGACCGACGAGGACGTCGAGGTGTCACGCGAGCACGGCGACAAGGCGTTCACGATCACCGACCAGCTCGACCGCGAGTACCTGATCCGCATGCTCGAGATCGAGCCCGACGTGCAGCACAAGTTCTATTCGATCATCGCCAACCCGCTGCTCTGGTTCATCCAGCACTACTTGTGGGACCTCAGCAACGTCCCCGACATCACCGGTCACGAGCGCGACGCGTTCGAGCACGGGTACGTGCCGGTGAACGAGCAGTTCGCCGACGTGGTGGCGCAGGAGGTCGAGGCCCGCGGCGGCCGGGCCGTCGTGATGTTGCACGACTACCACTTCTACCTGGTGCCGGAGCGGGTGCGTGAGCGCTGCCCCGACGTGTTCCTCCATCACTTCGTGCACGTCCCGTGGCCGCAGCCCGACGCGTGGCGCACCCTCCCCGGGTGGATGCGCGATCCCCTCATCCGCGGGCTGCTCGGCAACGACGTGGTCGCGTTCCACACCGAGCGGTACGCCCGCAACTTCCTGCTCACGTGCCAGGAGCTGCTCGACCTGCGGGTCGACTTCGGCGAGCTCACCGTGCGGGTGGGCGATCGCACCGTCGCCACCCGCTGGTACCCGATCTCGATCGACGCCGAGGCGTTCGAGGCGCTGGCAGACTCGCCCGAGGTCAGGGCGGTCGAGAAACAGCTCGAGCAGCAGCGGCGCGAGTTCCTCATCCTGCGGGTCGACCGCACCGACCTGTCGAAGAACGTCCTGCGGGGCTTCAAGGCGTTCGACACCATGCTCGAGGACCACCCGGAGCTGGCCGAGCGGGTGACGTTCCTCGCGCTCCTGGTGCCCAGCCGGCAGGACGTCGACGAGTACATCGAGTACATGGACAAGGTCCGGCGGCTCGCCGCCGACGTGAACCTCAAACACGGCACCACCGACTGGCAACCGATCGACCTGCGCTTCGACGACGACTTCACGCAGTCGATGGCCGCCTACAAGCTGTTCGACGCCCTCGTCGTCAACCCGATCTTCGACGGGATGAACCTGGTGGCCAAAGAGGGCAGCCTGGTGAACCGCCGCGACGGCGTGCTCGTGCTGTCGGAGCACGCCGGGGTGTACGAAGAGCTGGGCGCCTTCGCCATCTCGGTGCACCCGTTCGACATCCAGGACCAGGCCGACGCCCTGTACCGGGCCCTCACCATGGACCCCGAGGAGCGCCACGCCCGCCGCAACGCCTGCGCACGCGTCGTGCGGGAGAACGACCTCGGAAAGTGGTTGCGGATGCAGCTGGAGGACATCGAGCGCATCCGGGGCTGAGCCCTCGGGGAAGTGGGAAGGAGTTCGTCCGCCTCGCGTCGAATAGGGCGGTTCGTGCGGGTTTGGCAAGTTCGGCGCGTCCTCCTGGGCCTGCTCGCCGCGGGCCTGCTCGCCGCCGGCATGGCCGCCCGGGCATCAGGCCCGCCGGTGCCCGAGCCCAACTTCGCCGGCACGCTCGCCCCGTCGGCCTGCTTACCGACCAACTCCTACGAATCAGACCCGGTCTACGGCTACCACGCCGACAGCTGGTACGGCGCCGCCTGCCAGCGGCTGCACTTCACCTACGGGCCCCTGACGATCAAGCCCGGGCAGAACGACGTGATCGTGAGCCCGATCACCATCGAGAAGCCCGCCTACGACGGCTACGTCACCCGCTTCCGGCCCGACCTCGTGCGCGCCGACGGGTCGGTGCCGCCGATCGAGCAGATCCACCTGCACCACGCCGTGTGGCTGTCGGTGACCGGCGAGGGCTACAGCGGCTCGGGCACCCTCGGGCCGGTCGACCCCCGCGACTACGGGGAGGGGCCGTTCTTCGCGTCGGGCGAGGAGAAGACCATCTTCCGCGGCCCGCAGGGCTACGGCATGCCCGTGAAGGGCACCGACTCGTGGCAGCTCCTCTACATGGTCCACAACCTTCGGAACACGCCGGACACGGTCTGGATCACCTATGACGTCGACTACGTGGCCAAGGCTGCCGGCGACGCGGCCGGCATCAAGCCGATGTACCCGATCTGGCTCGACGTGCGCAACGGCACCGCCTACCCGGTGTTCAACGTGCAGCGCGGGTACCCGGCACCGGGCAGCACGAGCTGCACGTGGCCCAACCAGGAGTGCGCGGCGTTCGACTCCATGGGCCGGTCAGGCGCCCTCGTCGGGCAGGGCACGGCCGGGAACAACGTCGGCCGGGGCTGGACCTTCCCCGGCTTAGGCCAGCCCTTGGGCCGCATCACCGCGTTCCACGGCGGCACCTTGATCGGCATCGGCGGCCATCTCCATCCGGGCGGCCTGACCGACAACATCGACCTCCAGCGGGGAAGCGGTCGCACGCGCATCTTCACGTCGGAGGCGAAGTACTGGGATTGGGATCCGTCGAAGAACACGATCGCCGACGGCCCGCCGACGTCGTGGGACCTGTCGATGACCACCACGTGGATGCCGCGGTGGGGCGTGAGGATCCAGCCGAACGACACGCTCTGGATCAGCGCCACCTACGACACGACCATCCAGTCGACCTACGAGGACATGGGCATCGCCGTCGCCTGGCTCGCGCCCGACGACACAAGCGGCGTCGACGTGTTCGCTCCCGGCGCGACGACCGTCGACACCGACGGGTGCACGAGCGACTTCGCCACGCAGGTGCTCTGCACCAAGGGCACGCCCAGCCACGGGCACATGACCGAAGCCGACAACAAGGGTGGCACGAACGTGAAGCCGGTGACCGGCACGCTCGGCCCCGCGGTGAGCCGGGTCGAGATCGCCGGCTTCAACTACCTGTCGCAGAGCTCGGGCAGCGGGATCCCGACCGTCAAGAACGGCTCGACGCTGACGTTCGACAACGAGGACGCCGCCTCGGACATCTACCACTCGATCACGTCGTGCAAGTACCCGTGCACCGGCGACACCGGTATCGCCTATCCACTCGCCGACGGCGCGGGCAGCGATCTCAAACCACTCGACTTCGACTCGTCCGAGCTCGGCTACGGGCCGAACTTCGGCGGACAGCTCGCGCTCGGCCCGGCCAAGAACCAGATCAGCTGGTCGCTCCCGATCGACGCCGCCCACGGGTTCGCCCCCGGGACGATCTACACGTTCTTCTGTCGCGTGCACCCCGTCATGCGCGGCAATTTCGAGGTGATCTTATGAACCAGTTGCCCGAATGCTGCCGTAGAGGCACGTCGTGAAGAAGCGTTTGATCCCCCTGCTCGCCGGGCTCGTCGGACTGGTGGGCTTCGTCGCCCTGCCCGCCGCCCGCGCCCAGTCGACCGACGCGACGATCACGGCACTGGGGCTCAACTACGTGCCTCCCGTCGTCGTGGTCCACACGGGCGACGGCGCGGTGCTCGACAACAAAGACCCCGTCACTCACGACGTGCAGTCGCGCGACGGCCTCTTTCACAGCGGCTCGGTCAGCGGCGGCACGTCGGGGCCCGTGTTAGGCGTCGACAAGCTCCCGCCCGGCGAGTACGCCTATTACTGCAGCTTCCACTCGTGGATGAACGGCGTGCTCGTCATCGAAGACCAGGTGCCCACGCCGCCGACACCTGTTGCCCCGGGAGTCGGCACGATCCCCGCGGCCGGCGCCGTCGCCGCGCCCACGAGCATCACCGTGCACGACGGCAGCCTGTATGCCGCCAGCTACGTGCAGGGCGCCGTGGAGCAACTGCCGATCCTTGCCGGTGGTGCCCTCGGCCCTGCGACCACCTACGCGTCCGGCTTCACCAACCCCCTCGGCATCGCGTTCGGCAGCGACGGCACGCTCTTCGTCTCCGACTCGCACACGTCGACCACCCCGGGCCGCTTAACCGACGGCCGCGTCTGGGCGGTGCCGCCCGGCGGCGGCACGCCCACGGTCGTCATCGACGGCCTGCCCAACGGCCGCCACAACACCAACGGCATGGCCGTGTTCAACGGTCGCCTGTACATCACCAACGGGAGCTCGACCGACGACGGCGTGAGCGGCGGGCCGCCCGAGGTGCCGCCCTGGACCGGGTCGGTGCTTTCGGTGCCCGAGGGTGACCGCAACCTCACACTGACGAGCCCCGACGTGACCGTCGTGCTGAAGGGCGGCCGCAACCTCTACGACATCGTCTTCCGGCCCGGTACGTCGGAGGCGTGGGTGCCGATGAACGGCCCCGACATGTTCGACCCCTACGGCGAGGACCTGCTGCTGAAGGCCGACGTGACCCAGCCCGCGCCCGACTTCGGCTTCCCCGAGTGCCTCTACGGCCCGGGCGGCGTCAACGACTGGATCTCGAACACGGTCGTCTCGAGCACCAATCCCTGCACGGGCGCGCAGAAGCTGCCCGAGCAGATCATGGGCCTGCACGTGTCGGCCGACGGGGCCGCCTTCGGCGTGGCGCCGTTCGACCCGAACAGCCTCTACGTGGCCCTGTTCGGCAACTTCTTCGGCTCGAACGTGGTGGGACACCAGGTCGTGCGGGTGCCGATCGACCCGGTCACCGGCAAGGCCGGCCCGCTCCAGACCGTCTTCGCCGGCGGGCTCCCGCTCGACATCGCCTTCGGCCCCGACGGCACCATGTACGTGGCCGACTTCGCCGCCGGCATCGAGGTCGTCAAGCACCTCTGACTTCTCCGGAGTAGCAGCTCCCGCGGCTAGGCGGCCTGCGCGATCGGCGTCCGCTCCTCGATGAGGTCGATCACCGCGGCTTCAATCGCCTCTCGGGGCGCGTCGAACACGTCCGCGATCGTGAACCCGCCACGAAACCGATCGACCACGCGTGGATCGACGTACGCCCGGCGCGATACCGCCGGCGTGTTCCCGAGGTAGTGAGACACCTCCTGGTACGCGCGGCGTACCGCCCGCGTGCGAGCGGTCGCAGACGAGAGCTGCGCCGACACACCGAGCGCGACCGTTGCGAGCACCACCGAGCGCGACCGTTGCGAGCACCGTCGCGTGCCAGGTACGGAAGTCCTTGGCACTGAAGTCGCCGCCCAGGATCTCCTTGACGTACTCGTTGATGTCCGACGATCGGACGTCGCGCCATCGGTTGCCGCCCTTGTAGGCCAGCAGCTCGGCGCCGCCACGGCGACGCCGTTTGAGCGCGCGCACCACGTCGCCGACGTCGGGATCGACGACCGACTGGAGACGCTCGCTCCCATTCTTGGCCGGGTACTCGAAGATGACGGTGTTGCCGTCGACGGTCACGTGCTCCTTGCGCAGCGTCGCCAGCCCGAACGTCTCGTTCTCCTCGGCGTACACCTCGCCGCCGACCCGGAAGAAGCCGACGTCGAGGAGGCGGAACGCGCATGCCAGCACGCGGTCGCGCGTGAGCTCGGGCTGCGCGAGGTGCCGCGACGCGGCGGCGCGACCGAGCGGGAGGGCCCGGGCGAACGCGAGCATGCGGTCGAACTTCTCCTGGTCCCGCCGCTCTCGCCACGCGGGGTGGTAGAGGTACTGGCGCCGGCCCGCGGCGTCAGTACCGACAGCCTGGAGATGGCCGTTGGGCCACGGGCAGATCCACACGTCTTTCCAGGCCGGCGGGATGACGAGGCCCCGGAGGCGTTCGAGCAGGGACGCGTCGCTGATCCGGGTGCCGTTCTCGTCGAGGTAGACGAACCCGCGTCCCTGCCGTCTCCGCCTGAAGCCGGGCCCCGCGCAGTCGGCCCGGCGCAGCCTCGTCACGCCGGTTTGACAACCACCCGGGTGCCATCGGGTGGACGCCCCTTCAGGAGGCGCACCGCGAGCTGTCCGTTGCCGAACGTGGCCTGCGCCTCGGCCCCGAAGCCGTCGGGGATCTCGACGGCGCGCTCGTAGGGGCCGTAGTGCCACTCGTGCAGCAGGTACTCCTTGGGCGCAGCCGTGCGCATGCCCGCCCGGATGCGGGCGACGCGCGGTTCGACGACCACCTCGATGTCGTCGGCCATGACACCCGGCAAGGGCGCCACCAACACCAACGCCTCCTCGGCCTCGTACATGTTCACCGGCACCGGCTGCGGCTTGCCCGCCGTGCGGATGGCCTCGTCGATGTGAACCGTGAGGTCCTCTTCCAGGCCGAGGCGGTTGGGCATATCGTGCGCGTACCCGGCGAGAGGACCTGGCAACCGTGGACCGAGACCAGCGGGTGGCGACCTTGCGGCGCGAGGCGGCGGCCATCGCCCACACCGCCCACCAAGGAACAGCGGCCGAGGTGCCCAACTGCCCCGGCTGGACCGTCGCCGATCTTCTCGCCCACCTCACCAACCTCTACCGGGGCGTGGCCGAGCTCGTGCGCACGACGGCCGAGGAGAGGCGCGACCACTGGCCGCCGAAGCAGTTCATCGATCGCACCGACCCGTCGCTCATCGAGCAGTTCGAGGCGTGCGCGTGGGAGCTCGAGGCCGTGCTCGCGCCGCTCCGGCCCGACAAGCCGGTGTGGTCGTTCACGCGCGATCGCACCGCTGGCTTCTGGCAGCGGCGGATGGCGGTCGAGACGTCTGTTCATCGCTCCGACATCGCACCCGGCGCGATCGACCCCGAGCTGGCGCGTGACGGTGTCGACGAGCTCCTCGAGCTGTTCGCGCGCGGCCTGCGCCGCGCGTCGCAGGTACCCGCGACCGGCGAGCGTTACCACTTCCACCGCACCGACGGCGACGGCGAGTGGTTCGTCGAGCTGGAGCCGGGTGAGGAGCGCGGCGTGAACGTGCGGCGCGAGCATGCGAAGGGCGATGTCGCGATCCGCGGGACGGCCGAGGACCTGCTGCTGTTCCTCTGGCACCGCCCGGTGGTCGAGCGCCTCGACGTGCACGGCGACACGTCGCTGCTCGATCGCTGGTTCGTCCTGCTCCCGCCGATGTGATCCCCGCCGCGACCTAACCCGGCACCACCACGCCGTGTACCGGCGGAGGCCCGTCGCCCTCCCCCGCCATCGAGCGCAGCAGGTCGTCGACACCGTCGAGGCCCTCGACCCGCCGCGGCAGGTCGGCGAACGGGTACCGGTGGCTCGCGAGGATGTCGAGCGCGGCGCGGTAGGCGATGGCGTCGACGCCGAGCGCGCCCTGGATGCGCAGCTCCTTGTAGACGATGAGGTCGGGCCAGAAGCCGGGGAGGTCGGCCGACCCCCGCGTGCCGGCGACGACCACGGTGCCGCCGGGGCGCGCGAGCGCCACCGCCTGCGCGAACGCCGCCGGCGCCTTGGCGGTGACGTCGACGACCACGTCGGCCAGCCCGCCGGTCGCGTCCTTCAGCGCCGCGACCGGATCGTCGACGGCGACGTCGATCGCCGCGTCCGCGCCGAACCGGCGCGCCATCTCCAGGCGCAGCGCGTCGTTCGGGCCGAACCCGGTGACGAGCACGAACCCGGCGCCCGCCTCTCGCGCCGCCACCAGCGCCGACAGGCCGCGAATGCCGGGCCCCAGGACGGCCACCACGTCGCCTTTCGAGGTGCCGGGCACCGTCGCGCCCCAGCGCAGGCCGGCGCCGAGGGGGTTGAACGCGGTCGCGAGCACGGGGTCGAGCGCCGCCGGCACGGGGAGCACGAGTGCGTCGGGTGCGAGGTACAGGAGGTCCGCGTAGCCGCCCCAGAGACCGGGCTCACGATCGACGGGTACGAGCCCGTAGCAGTCGGCCAGCCCGTGCCGGCGACAGTGGCGGTACTCGCCGGCGCGACAGCTCTCGCACTCACGGCACGACTGGAAGGGCTCGAGCGCAACACGGTCACCGACCTCGACCCCCCACCGCTCGAGTGCCCGCGCGCCCGCCGCCTCGACCACGCCCACGACCTCGTGCCCGGGCACGAGCGGCGCACCACCGAACAACACGCCCGTCCAGAGCTCGTGGTCGGTGCCGCACAATCCGCACGCCTCGACGCGCAACAGGCCGTCGTCGTCACCGAGCTCGGGCACCGTGAGCTCGCGCGCCTCGAGACGGCGCGGCGACTCGAGGACGAGCGCCCGCGTCCTCATGTTGTCCTCCGGAGAGCTCGCACAGGTGACCGGTAGTCTGGCAGCGGTGAGGGAGGCCGCCCAGGCGAGCGATGGCCGTCCCGCCTACGACCTCTTGGCCGAGGCGGCGCGCGCCGTCCACGGTTCCGTCGAACTCGAGGCCAAGCTCGCGTGGACCGTCGACGCCGCCCGTTCGATCACGCGCGCCACTCACGCCGCCTACGTTTGCTTCGACGACGACACGGGCGAACCGTGGCTGGTCGCCGGCAGCGGCGTCGCCCTCGACGACCTCGCGCTCGTGCGCCTGTCGCGCGTCTTCGGCCCGATCACGGCCGGCCCGGTGCAGGTCGACGACACCCGCCTGCACGCCCGCCCACGGAGCGGCCGGGGCACGTCGGCGATCGGCAGCTTCCTCGCCGCCCCGGTCTCCGCCCGGGCCGGCAAGCCCCACGGCGCCCTGCTCCTTGGTCACACCGACGCCGGCCACTTCGACGAAGACGACAACGCAATCGTGGTCGCCCTCGTCATGCACCTCGGCGTGGCGCTCGACAACTTCGACACCATGGTCGGCCTCGCCGAGCTCGAGGCGGCGCAGCGCGAGGTCGTACACCAGCTCCAAGAGGCGGTGCGGCCGCCGATGCCGCCCGTCGATGCAGTCGAGCTCGGCGTCTACTACGAGCCCGCCGAGCCCGAGGCCGGCACCGGCGGCGACCTCTACGACTGGGTCGTGCTCTCGGACGGCGATCTGCACGTCGCCGTGGTCGACGTGATGGGCAAGGGCGTCGCCGCCACCAAGGACGCGCTGGCCGTCACCCACGCACTGCGCTTCCTCGCCATCGACGGTTGCCCGCTCGATCGGATGGTCGTGCGCGCCGACGAGCTCGTGCGCGTGCAGAGCCCCGAGCTCGTCGCGACCGTCGTCGTCGCCCGCTACTCGCCCGAGTCGGGCGTCGTCCGACTGGTCGGCGCCGGCCACCCGCCCGCACTGGTCGTGTCGCGCGCCGGCGACGTGCGCGAGGTCGACGTGCCCGGTGTGCCGATCGGGTGGCCCGGCGCCGGGAGCGACCAGGTGGTCACCCTCACCCTCGAGCGCTCGCAGACCCTCGTGCTCTACACCGACGGCATCGTCGAGGCCACCAAGGACATCGTCGCCGGTCTCGACGCGCTGGCGCACGCCGCCGCCGACACGGCCCGCTACCCCGCGCGTCACATGGCGCGCGCCCTCGTCGAGCGCGCCCTCGCGGGCGCCGCCCGGCGTGACGACTCGCTCATCCTCGTGCTCCGGCGCCGAACCGCGCCGGTCGCCACCGACGTCCACCGGCTGGGACCGTTCGAGTACCGCTTCACCGCCAACCCGGCGGCCGTGCCGCTCGCCCGCCATCTGTTCACCGACTGGCTCGAGCACCAGCCGGTCGACCAGGAGGAGGTGGCCGACCTGCTGCTGATCGCGTCCGAGCTGTGCTCCAACGCCGTCCGCCACGCCACCGACGCGCCCGGCGCCGCCGCGCTGCGGGCCTGGGCCGAGGGCGACTCGATCGTGGTCGAGGCCGAGGACGACGGGGCATTCCCAGTCGAGCCACTCGCGGCGGGCCTCGAGCGCCCGCCCGTCTACGCCGAGCAGGGCCGCGGGCTGTACCTGGTCGACGCGCTGGCCGACGAGGTCGCCACCCGCGTCGAGGACGGCCGCACCGTGGTCCGCTGCGTCCGCCGCGCCGTGCTGGCGTAGCTCGCTGTGAGGGAGCGCAGCGAGCGAGCAGCCCGGGCGAGCGAGCGCCAGCTCGCCGCCCGGCGATGGGGTCTGGGGGCGCAGCCCCCAGCGAGAGCCCGATGAACGACCTGTTCCTCCGCGCCTGCCGGCGCGAGCCCGTCGAGCGGGTGCCCGTCTGGTTCATGCGCCAGGCCGGGCGGGCGCTGCCCGAGTACCGGGCGATCCGCGAGAAGGCAGAGATGTTCGAGATCATCCGCACGCCCGAGCTGGCGGCCGAGGTCACGCTCCAGCCCGTGCGCCGTCTCGGGGTCGACGCCGCCATCCTCTTCTCCGACATCGTCGCCCCTCTCGAGGCGACCGGCGTCGGCGTCGAGCTGCGCGAGGGCATCGGGCCCGTGATCGACCGGCCGTTCCGCGGCGCGGACGACCTCGCCCGCCTGCGGCCGCCCGACGCCGGCGACTTCGGGCACGTGATCGAGACCATCCGCATCCTGCGGCGCGAGCTCGATGTGCCTCTCATCGGCTTCGCCGGGGCGCCGTTCACCCTCGCCAGCTACCTCGTGGAGGGTGGGCCGACGCGGACCTACGCGCGCACCAAGGCGCTGATGTACCGGGAGCCCGAGACGTGGGCCGCGCTCCTCGACCGGCTCGCCGACGTGTCGCTCGCGTCGCTGCGGGCCCAGGTCGACGCGGGGGCGGCCGCGGTGCAGCTCTTCGACAGCTGGGCCGGCGTGCTCGCGCCCGCCGACTACGAGCGCGCCGTGCTGCCGGCGAGTCGAAAGGTCCTCACCGGCCTCGCGGACACGCGCGTGCCGCGCATCCACTTCGGAGTCGGCACGGGCGAGCTGCTGCGCCTGATGGCCGGGGCCGGGGCCGACGTCGTCGGCGTCGACTGGCGGGTGCCCCTCGACCGCGCGCGCGAACGCGTCGGCGACGGCGTCGCCGTCCAGGGCAACCTCGACCCGGCCGCGTGCCTCGCCCCGTGGGACGTCGTCGCGGGAGCGGCGCGCGACGTTCTCCAACGCAACGCCGGCCGCCCCGGTCACGTGTTCAACCTCGGCCACGGCGTGCTCCCCGAAACCAACCCCGACACGCTGGCCCGCCTCGTCGAACTCGTGCACGAGGAGGGCCGAGGTGGCGGGTGAGGTCGGGGTGCTGGTGATGGCCTACGGCACGCCGTCGTCGCCGGACGACCTCGAGCGCTATTACACCCACATCCGCCGCGGGCGGCCGCCGTCGCCGGACCAGCTGGCCGATCTCCGCGGCCGGTACGACGCGATCGGCGGGCTGTCGCCGCTGCTCGAGCGCACGCGCGCCCAGCTCGACGGCGTCGCGCTCGCCCTCGGCGACGGCTACGTCGTGGCGCTCGGGATGAAGCACGCGGCGCCGTTCGTGGAAGACGGCATGGGCGAGCTGCGCGCCGCCGGCGTCGACCGGGCCGTCGGGCTCGTGCTGGCGCCGCACTACTCGGCTCTGAGCGTCGGCGAGTACGCCGAGCGGGCGCGGGACGCGGCGAACGGGCTGCCGTTCACCATGATCGAGTCGTGGCACCTCGAGGACGGCTACCTCGACCTCGTGTCGGCGCGGGTGCGCGAGGCCGTCTCCGCGGTCCCCGCGGGCAGCGAGGTCGTCTTCACCGCCCACAGCCTCCCGGCGCGCGTCCTCGACACCGGCGACCCGTACCCCGACCAGCTGCGACAGACCGCTGAAGCGGTGGCGCGGCGCGCCGGGCTCGAGCGCTGGTCGACGGCGTGGCAGAGCGCGGGGCGCACGCCCGAGCCGTGGCTGGGTCCCGACATCCTCGACGTCATCCGCACGCTGGCGGCCGGGGGCGCGCCCGGCGTGGTGGTGTGCCCGGCCGGGTTCGTCTCCGACCACCTCGAGGTGCTCTACGACCTCGACGTGGAGGCCGCCGCGGTGGCACGTGACTCCGGCATCCCCTTCGCCCGCACCAGGTCCCTCGACGACGACCCCGCCCTGTGCCGCACGCTGGCCGAGGTCGTGGGCTCGGTCGCCGGCCCGCCTCCACGGGCGGGCCCCGCATGACGACGCGCGTTGCCGTCGTCGGCGGGGGAATCGCCGGCCTGGCCGCCGCCCACGCGCTGACCGAGGCCGGCGCCGACGTCGCCCTGTACGAGGCGAGCGACCGCCTGGGCGGCAAGGTGCTCACCGGCTCGTTCTGCGGGTTGCCGGTCGAGCAGGGCCCCGACTGCTTCCTCGCGCGTGTCCCGTGGGCGGTCGACCTGTGCCGGCGAGTCGGGCTGGGCGACGAGCTGGTGGCGCCGGCCACCGGCAGGGCGTACGTGTGGGCGCGCGGTCGCCTGCGTCCGCTGCCCGACGGGCTCGTGCTCGGCGTGCCCGCCCGGGTCGGCCCGCTGGCCCGGTCGGGCCTGCTGTCGCCGCGGGGCGTCGCCCGCGCCGGGCTCGACCTCGTCCTGCCCCGACGCACCCGTGCGGGCGACCCCTCAGTCGACGAGGTCGTCGGCGGGCGCTTCGGCCGGGAGGTGGTCGAGCGGCTGGCGGATCCGCTGCTCGGCGGGATCAACGCCGGGCGCGCCGACCGTCTCAGCCTGCGGGCGGTGGCGCCCGACCTCGCCGACGCCGCCGACGGCCGCCGCAGCCTGCTGCTGGGGCTGCGATCGCGGCCCCGCCCGGTTGACGGGCCCGTGTTCCTCACGGTCCGCGGCGGCCTCAGCCGGCTGGTGGAGCGGCTGGCCGCCAGGCTCCCCGACGTGCGCCTCCGCGAGCCGGTCGGCTCGCTGCGCGACCTC
>VAXF01000313.1:0-520 GCA_005888395.1 Actinomycetota bacterium
AACGGCGGTCCGCCCGGCGACCTCTACGTGGTGGTGCGGGTCGGGAGCCACGCGCTCTTCGGGCGCCGTGGCAGGGACCTCACGATCACCGTGCCGGTCACGTTCGCCGAAGCCGCCCTGGGTGCCGAGGTCAAGGTGCCGACGCTCGCCGAGCCGGTGACGTTGCGGGTTCCCCCCGGTACGAGCACCGGCAAGACGTTCCGCGTGCGCGGACGCGGCGTGCCCCAAGCTCGGGGTGGCGCGGGCGACCTGCTCGTCACGGTCGACGTGGCGGTGCCGAAGAACCTGTCCAAGGCGGAGCGTGAGGCGATCGAGGCCCTGGCCGAGGTCTCGACCGAGTCGCCGCGCGGCCACCTGGGGGTGTGAGAGTCGTGGCGAGCGAAGCGAGCGCCCGGGCCCTCTACGTCATCTCGGTGGCGGCCGAGTTGGCGGGCGTGCACCCCCAGACCCTGCGAATCTACGAACGCAAGGGCCTGCTCGACCCGGCCCGCACGGGCGGTGGCAGCCGGCGCTACAGCGA
>VAXF01000313.1:577-2615 GCA_005888395.1 Actinomycetota bacterium
CGAGGAGGAGCTGGCTCGCCTGCGCCACGAGATGGTCCGCCTCCGAGAGGAGGCCCGCGAGGCGGTGGAGCGCACCCATCGCCTGTACCGGCGTGATCTCGTGCCGGTGAAGAACTCGCCGGCCCTGTTCCACAGGCGGTGACCATGCCAATCGACCCCAACCGCTGGACGATCAAGACCCAGGAGGCCTTCCAGGCCGCCGTCGACGCCGCCCGCGCCCGGAGCCACCCCGAGGTCACGCCCGATCACCTCCTCGCCGCGCTTCTCGGGCAGGACTCGGGCGTCGTCCTGCCGGTGCTCGAGCGACTCGGGATCGCGCCCCTCACCCTGCGCAACCGGGCCGACGAGGCGCTGGCGAAGCTCCCGAAGGCCTATGGCGGGGCGGAGCCGCAACTGGCCCGGGCCACGCGCGACCTGCTCGAGCAGGCCGACCACGAGCGGACCGGGCTCAACGACGAGTACCTCTCGACCGAGCACCTGCTGCTGGCGATGGCCGACATCGTCGGCGCGTCGCGCGAGCAGCTGCTCGGCGTGCTGCGCGAGGTGCGGGGCAGCCATCGCGTCACGAGCCAGAGCCCCGAGGACCAGTACCAGGCGCTCGAGAAGTACTCACGCGACCTCACCGACGCGGCGCGCAAGGGAAGGCTCGACCCGGTCATCGGCCGCGACGAGGAGATCCGTCGCGTCATCCAGGTCCTGTCCCGGCGCACGAAGAACAACCCCGTCCTCATCGGCGAGCCGGGCGTCGGCAAGACCGCCATCGTCGAGGGCCTGGCGCAGCGCATCGTCGCCGGTGACGTGCCCGAGGCGCTCAAGTCGAAGCGCATCGTGGCCCTCGACCTCGGCTCGATGGTGGCCGGCTCGAAGTACCGGGGCGAGTTCGAGGAGCGGTTCAAGGCGGTCTTGAAGGAGATCGCCGACGCCGAGGGCGAGATCATCACGTTCGTCGACGAGATGCACACGGTCGTCGGCGCCGGCGCCGCCGAGGGAGCGATGGACGCCGGGAGCATGCTCAAGCCGATGTTGGCGCGAGGCGAGCTGCGCATGATCGGCGCCACGACGCTCGACGAGTACCGCAAGCACGTCGAGAAGGACGCGGCGCTGGAGCGACGCTTCCAGCCCGTCTACGTCGGGCAGCCCTCCGTCGAGGACACCATCGCGATTCTGCGCGGGCTCAAGGAGCGCTACGAGGTCCACCACGGCGTGCGCATCCAGGACGCCGCGCTCGTCGCGGCGGCGGTGCTCTCCGACCGCTACGTCACAGGGCGGTTCCTTCCCGACAAGGCGATCGACCTGGTCGACGAGGCCGCCAGCCGGCTCCGCATCGAGATCGACTCGATGCCCACCGAGATCGACGTCGTCGAGCGCCGCATCCGCCAACTGGAGATCGAGCGCGTGGCGCTCGCCAAGGAGACCGACGAGCCGAGCCGCCAGCGCCTCGACGCGCTCGACGCCGAGCTGGCGGGACTCCGCGAGCAGTCGGCCGGGATGAAGGCCCACTGGGAGGCCGAGAAGCAGGCGATCGGCGAGATCCGCCGGCTGAAGGAGGAGCTCGAGACCAAGCGAGGCGAGGCCGATCGGTTCGAGCGCGACGGCGACCTCGCGAGCGCGGCCGAGATCCGCTACGGGCAGCTGCCCGACATCGAGCGGCGCATCGAGGAGGCGACGGCGCGCCTCGACGAGCTTCAGGCGACGCAGAAGATGCTGAAGGAGGAGGTCGACGAGGAGGACGTCGCCGAGGTCGTGAGCAAGTGGACGGGCATTCCCGTCTCGCGTCTGATGGAGGGCGAGGTCCAGAAGCTGATCCGGATGGAGGACGTGCTCCACGAGCGCGTGGTCGGCCAGGGCGAGGCGGTGGCTGCCGTGTCCAACGCCATCCGTCGCAGCAGGTCGGGGCTGAGCGACCCCAACCGGCCAATCGGGTCCTTCCTCTTTCTCGGCCCGACTGGCGTCGGCAAGACCGAGCTGGCCCGGGCGCTGGCCGAGTTCTTGTTCGACGACGAGCACGCGATGGTCCGCATCGACATGGGCGAGTACC
>VAXF01000076.1 GCA_005888395.1 Actinomycetota bacterium
TGGCGCGTACGCGAGATCGGGCGCGAGCGGCTCGTCGCGTTGGTGCGCGCCCGGCTGCGCGCCGCGCTCCTGACCCGCGGGCTCAGCCAGTCCGACGTGGCCTGGTGCGACGATGCGCTCGACCCCCGCGTCCTCACCATCGGCTTCGCACGGCGGTTCGCGAGCTACAAGCGGAACACGCTGCTGCTGTCGCAGCCCGAGCGACTCGAGGCCCTGCTCCTGTCGGAGACGGCGCCGGTGCAGTTGATCTTCGCCGGCAAGGCCCATCCCGCCGACGACAGCGGCAAGCAGATCATCCGCGAGATCGTGGCCTTCGCGTCGCGTGCCGCGGTGCGCCATCGCATCGCGTTCGTCGAGGACTACGACATCGGCGTGGCCCGGGCGATGTACCAGGGCTGCGACGTGTGGCTGAACACGCCCCGCCGGCCGATGGAGGCGTGCGGCACGAGCGGCGAGAAGGCCGCCCTCAACGGCGCGCTCAACTGCTCGATCCTCGACGGCTGGTGGGACGAGATGTTCGACGGCGAGAACGGCTGGGCCATCTCGTCCGCCGAGGGCTACGACGACCTGAACCGGCGCGACCAGGTAGAGGCGGCCAGCCTCTTCGACCTGCTGGAGAACCAGATCGTCCCGTGCTTCTACGAGCGCGACGACTCCGGCGTCTCACGCGAGTGGGTGACGCGGGTGCGCGCGTCACTCGTGTCGCTCGGGCCTCGCGTGACGGCGTCGCGCATGGTGCGCGACTACGTCGAGCAGCTCTACGAGCCGACGGCCGAGCGCGCCGACGCGTTCGGCCGCGAGGGACGCGACCGCGCCCGCGCCGTGGCCAAGTGGAAGAGGCGCGTCGTGAAGGCGTGGGACGGCGTGGCCGTGAGCGACGTCACGGTCGAGCCGGCCGAGGCCGAGCTCGGGTCGGCACGGTCCGTTCGGGCGACCGTCGAGCTGGGCAAGTTGGCGCCCGACGACGTGCAGGTGCAGCTCCTGCACGGGACGGTCGGCGCCAACGAGGAGCTCGTCAACCCGTCGACCGTGCCCATGACGCTCGCCGGGCCGGGCGACGCCCCTGCGACCCACTCCTTCGACGGCTCGTTCACCTGCGAGCGTGCCGGCCGCTACGGCTTCACCGTCCGCGTGGTGCCCGCCCACCCCGACCTCACCACCTACGCCGACCTCGGCCTGGTCACCTGGGCCCAGCCCTAGCGGCCGGTGAAGGCGGCCCTGCCGGGGCCGTGGTCGAGGAAGGAGCGGACGCCGGTGCGGGCGTCGTCGGTGGCGAAGACCTCGGCGAACAGCTCCTGCTCGAGCGCCAGACCCTCGTCGAGCGGGAGCTCGAGGCCCCGGTCGATCGCCCGCTTGGCCAGCGCGTGGGCGCGCAACGGCCCGCGCGCGAGGCGGGCGCCGAGCTCGACGGCGACGTCGAGCACCCGGCCCGGAGGGGCGAGCACGTCGACCAGGCCCATACGGTGCGCCTCCCCCGCCGGAACCTGGCGGCCCGTGAGGATCATCTCCTTGGCGCGTGACGTGCCGATCAGCCTCGGCAGCCGCTGGGTGGCGCCGCCGCCGGGGATGATGCCGAGCAGCACCTCGGGCTGGCCGAAGGTGGCCGTCGCCGACGCCACCCGCAGGTCGCAGGCCAGCGCCAGCTCGCAGCCGCCGCCGAGCGCGTAGCCGCTGACGGCGGCGATGGTTGCCCGCGGGATGGCGGCCAGCGTGTCGAGCGCGTGACGGAAGTGGGCGCCGACCACCCGGGCCTCCTTGGGCCCGCCGAACTCGCCGATGTCGGCGCCGGCCGCGAACACGCGCTCCCCACCGGTGACGACCACCGCGCCCGGCGGCTCGCGCGTCAGGTCGGCAGCTGCCGTCGCCAGCTGGTCGAGGACCACCGTCGACAGCGCGTTCATCCGCGGCCGGTCGAGCCGCACGATCGCGACGCCGTCGTCGCGCCGCTCGACGATCACGAACTGATCGCCGGGCGTCGTCACGACTCTCCCGCGGCGGCGATCTCGCCGGCGGCGGTGTAGGGGTCGAGCCGGCGCTCGAGCACGTCGCGGTGCAGGCGTTCGTAGGCGGCGCCGGAGCACAGCTGGCGGGCCCGGTGCTCGAGCCGCCGGGCGACGATCCTCTCGACCTCCTCGGCCACCCGCCGCGACCGGCGCTCGCGGAGCATGCCGTTGCCCTCGAGGTAGGCGCGGTGGCCCGAGATGGCGTCCCAGAGGTCGTCGGTGCCCTCGCCGGTCGACGCGATCGTGCGCACGATCGGTGGTCGCCACCCGCTCAGGTTCGACATGTCGAGCATCGCCACAAGGTCGCGCTCGGTCTCCTCGACGCCGGGACGGTCGGCCTTGTTGATCACGAGCACGTCGGCCACCTCGAGCAGCCCGGCCTTGTTGGCCTGTACGGCATCCCCCCATCCGGGGTTGACGACGACGACCGTCGTGTCGGCCGCGCCCGCCACCTCGACCTCCACCTGGCCGACGCCGACCGTCTCGAGCACGACCCACGGGAAGCCGGCGGCGTCGAGCACGCGGATGGCCTCGGGCACGGCGAGGGCAAGCCCGCCCAGGTGGCCGCGACTCGCCATCGAGCGGATGAAGACCCCGGGATCGGTGGCGTGGCCCTGCATGCGGACCCGGTCGCCGAGGATGGCGCCGCCGGTGAACGGCGAGGACGGGTCGACGGCGAGCACCGCGATCTCGCCGCCCGCGGCCCGCGCCCGCTCGATGAGGCGGTCGCTGAGCGTCGACTTCCCGCCGCCGGGCGCGCCGGTCATGCCGACGGTGTAGGCGTGCCCGCCGAGCGGGTACACGAGACGCCCGATCTCACGCGCGGGCGCGTCGCCGTGCTCGACGAGGGAGATGAGGCGGGCAACCGCCGCCCGGTCGCCGCGTGACGCGGCCTCGACCAGCTCCTTGGGATCAGCGCGTCGCAGGGGGGCGACCCTATTCGCTCGGCGCCGCCTCCTAGACGGCGATGACCTCGCGCACCCCGGGCACGCGGTCCATCATGATCCGCTCGATGCCCGCCTTGAGCGTGAGGACCGACGACGGGCAGGTGCCGCAGGCGCCAACGAGCTGCAGGTTGACGACGCCGTCGTCCTCGTCGACGCCGACGAGGATGATGTCGCCACCGTCGGCCTGCACGGCCGGACGGATCAGCTCGACGACCTCCTTGACCTGCTCTTCCACGGCAACCATCCTCCCACGTCGTCCAACACCCCCCGGACGTGGGGTATTTCGGTCGGTTCGCCGGCCTCAGTCGTTGAACCGGCTGACGTCGGCGCCGAGGGAGCTGAGCTTGCCGGCCAGGTTCTCGTAGCCGCGGTCGACATGCTGCGGGTCGGTCACCACGGTCTCGCCGTCGGCGGCAAGCCCGGCGACCACGAGGGCGGCGCCGGCCCGGATGTCGGGCGCGCGCACGGGCGCGCCCGAGAGCCGGTCGATCCCGCGAACGACGGCGTGATTGCCCTCGGTGCGGATGTCGGCGCCCATCCGGGTGAGCTCGTCGACGTAGCGGAAGCGTCCGGCGAAGAGGTTCTCGGTGACGATCCCGACCCCGTCGGCCACCGAGAGCAGCGCCACGAACAGCGGCTTGTAGTCGGTGGCGATGCCCGGGTACGGGAGCGTGGCCACGTCGACGGCGCGCAGGCGCCCGCGCGAGTAGGCCCACAACCCGCCGCTGGCGGGCGAGATGCGCATTCCCATCTCCCCGAGCTTCTGCACGAGCATGTCCATGTGGTCGGCGCGCGCGCCCTCGATGAAGATTTCGCCACGGGCGAGCCCCACGGCGGCGAGGAACGTGGCCGCCTCGACCCGATCGGGGACCAGCGTGTGGTCGACCGAAGCCAGCTCTTCGACGCCCTCGACGTGGATCGTCGACGTGCCCGCGCCCGTGACGCGGGCGCCCATGCGGTCGAGGAAGGCGGCCAGGTCGGCGATCTCGGGCTCGCGCGCCGCGTTGTCGATGACCGTGACGCCCTTGGCGCGCACCGCGGCCATGAGGATGTTCTCGGTGGCGCCGACGCTCGGGAACTCGAGCAGGATGCGCGTGCCGGTCAGCTGCTCGGCGCGGCCCTCGATATAGCCGTGGGCGGCCTCGAACGACGCGCCGAGCGCCTCCAGCCCGCGCAGGTGCATGTCGATCGGCCGGGGACCGAAGTCGTCGCCGCCGGGGAGGGCGACGCGCGCCACACCGCAACTCGCCAGCAGCGGGCCGAGCACGATGATCGACGCCCGCATCCGCTCGACGAGCTCGTAGGGCGCCTCCGGCGTCAGCTCCTCGGGCACATCGAGGGTCAGCTGGTGGGGCCCGGAGCGGCGCACGTCGACGCCCATCGCGACGAGCACGTCGCTCATCGTCTCGACGTCGATGATCCGGGGAACGTTGTCGAGCACGTAGCGCCCGGGCGCGAGCAGGCTCGCCGCCATCACCTTGAGACAGGCGTTCTTGGCCCCGCCGACCTGCACGGTGCCGGCCAACGGCGGCCCCGGCCGCACGACGATGCGATCCATAGGGTCACTATTGTCCCCGAGGTGCGCGATCTGGTCGACGCCGGCGCCGTGATCGACCTCACGCGGCGGCTGGTCGCCGTCGACACGCAGAACCCGCCGGGCAACGAGCGGGCGGCGGCCGACGTGGCGCGTGCGGCGCTCGACCGGTTCGGTGCCCGTTTCGACGAGGTCGAGCCTCGGCCCGCGCGCGTATCGCTCCTGGCGACCGTGGGCGCAGGTGACGGCAGCCGCCCCACGCTCGTCGTCAACGGCCACCTCGACGTCGTTCCCGTCGACCCGACGGCGTGGACGCACGACCCGTTCGGCGGCGACGAGCACGACGGCCGCCTCTACGGACGCGGCACCACCGACATGAAAGGCGGGATCGCATGTGCGGTGGAAGCGCTCGCCACGCTCGAGCGCGCCGGGATCGAGCGCGCGTGCGACGTCGTCTTCCATCTCGTCGCCGACGAGGAGCTGGGCGGGGCGCTGGGCGCAGCCGTGCTCGTCGAGCGCGACCTCGTCCACGGCAACGCGTGCATCGACCCCGAGCCGACATCTCTCGGCGTGTGCGTCGCCGAGCGGGGCCTGCTGCGGGCGACGATCACGACCCACGGCGTGCCCGCGCACGGCAGCCAACCGCACCTCGGCGTGTCAGCGGTCGAGAAGATGGCCAAGGTCGTCCTCGCGTTGCACAACGCCGACTTCGGCGACCCCGAGCACGAGCTCCTCGGCCGGCCCACGTGCAACGCCGGCGTCATCGAGGGCGGAACTGCGAACAACGTTGTCGCCGAGCGATGCCGGCTCGAGGTCGACCGGCGGGTGCTGCCCGGCACGACGCGCGAAGAGGCCGTCGCCGGCCTGCGCGCCCGCATCGACGCGATCGACGATCCCGAGCTGCGTTACGACCTCGACGTCGACCTCTTCGGCGAGCCGTCGGAGCTCGACCGCGACGACCCGTTCGTCGCGACGTTCCAGAAGGCCTACACCGAGGTGCTCGGCGCGCCGGGCCCGCTCATCGGGATGCAGTTCACGACCGACGCCCGCTTCGTGCGCAACCAGGCCGGCATCCCGGCCATCGTCTGCGGGCCGGGCGACATCGACAAGGCCCACGGCGTCGACGAGTCGGTGAGCATCGAGCGCCTCGTCGACGCGACCGCGCTCTACGCGCAGCTGTACGCGACGTTCGCGGGCTGACTTGACGCAGGTCGTCACCGAGTCGACCGTCGAAGCACACGAGCTCGAACGCTTCCTGAGGCCTCGCGACGGGTTCGTCCTCGAGAAGCCGACCGGCGACGGTCGCTTTGGCGTCGAGGAGGGACCCGTTTCGGAGTACGAGCGAACGGTCACGCTCCAGCCGCTCGCGGACGGTCGCGTCCGGGTGGTCGAGCAGGTCGACTTCGTGCTCGCGATCCCCTACTTCGCGTGGATGTTCGTATGGGCGGTCAAGCGCGAGGTGGCGCGTGGGGGCGAGAACGGCCGGAACGCGTGGTGGGCGCCGGCGGTCCGGCTCGACGCGCGGGCCGCGTCGATCCTCGGCACGCTGGCGATGGTCGCCATCGTCCTCGGCTGGCTCAACACGATGTTCGACGAGACGATCGCGTTCGCAGCCGACGAGTTCGGCGCGGGCAACCGCGCCCAGGGCGTCGCGGGCGCGGCCGTGCGCCTGGGCGGCATGCTCGCCTTCGCCGTGCTCGCCGGCGCCGACCGGCGGGGCCGGCGCAAGACACTGATCGAGGCGACGGTGCTCGGGTGTGCCCTCACCGCGATCGGCGCGTTCAGCCCGTCGCTGCCATGGCTCACCGCCAGCCAGGTGCTCGGCCGCGGCTTCGCCCAGGCGATGCTCGTGATGCTCGGCATCATCGTCGTCGAGGAGATGCCGGCCGGCGCGCGCGCGTACACCCTGAGCCTCCTCACGCTCGCGGCCGGTCTCGGCGCCGGAGGGCCGACGATCGCCCTCAAGCTGGCCGATCTCGGCCGCCGGGCGTGGCGTCTCATCTACCTGCTGTCGGCGTTGTTCCTGCTGATCGTCCCCGGCATCGCCCGCCGGCTTCCCGAGAGCCGGCGCTTCGAGCGGCGCACCGACGTCGCCTTCAAGGGTCACGGCTACCGGCTTTCGCTGCTGGCCGCATCGCTGTTCCTCGTGAACCTCTCGATCGCCCCGAGCTCACAGTTCACCAACCGGTTCCTCAAGCACGAGCGCGGCTACAACGGCGGGCGCATCGCGCTCCTCAACGTCGTCACGGGGACACCGGCGGCGCTCGGCGTCGTCGTCGGCGGGCGGTTGGCCGACGTGCGCGGGCGGCGAGTGGTGGCCGCGGTCGCGCTCGCCCTCGGCACCGTCCTCAGCGTGGCGTTCTTCTTCACGCGCGGATGGGCCATGTGGGCATGGACGCTGGCCGGCAACGTCGTGTTCGCCGCGTCGATCCCTGCGCTCCTCGTGTACGGGCCCGAGCTCTTCCCGACCTCGCTGCGGGGCAGGGCCAACGGCGCGATCACCGTCATCGGGCTCGTGGGCAGCGCCGTCGGGCTCGTGGTCGCCGGCGTGCTGGCGCAGCACTTCGGGCACATCGGTCCGGGGATCGCCGTCGTCGCCGTCGGGCCCCTCGCCCTCGCCGTGATCCTGCTCGCCGCCTACCCGGAGACGGCTCGCCGCGAGCTGGAGGAGATCAACCCCAAGGACCTTCCGCCCGACTGACGCCCGCCCTAGGGGACGCGCGGCAACCAGTCGGCGACCGCCGCCGCGACCTCGGCGTCCTTGCGCCGCAGGCCGTGGTCGCCACCTTCCAGCCACACGTGGGTGACCGGCCCGCGGATGGCCTTCGTCGCCGTCTCGAGCTCGTCCGGGGTGCCGAACGCATCGCGCGTGCCCGACACGAACAGGCACGGCACCTCGATGGAGGGGAAGTGCTCGGTGCGGGAGCGCTCGGGCTTGCCCGGTGCGTGCAGCGGATAGCTCACGAGCACGAGCGCGAGCGCGGTGAAGCCGTCGGCCACGAGCATCGAGCACATGCGCCCGCCCATCGACCGCCCGCCCA
>VAXF01000012.1 GCA_005888395.1 Actinomycetota bacterium
CGACGGCATCCGCACCAGCTACTCGTTCCTCTCGGGGATCTCGGTGCACCGGGGCGAGCAGGTGGTCGCCGGCCAACCGGTCGGCACTGCCGGCACCGACCTGCACTTCGGCGCGCGTGCGGGCGACGCCTACGTCGACCCGATGGTGCTGCTGTCGTCGGGTACGCCCCGCGTGCACCTGGTGCCGGAGGGGCTGCGTGTGCCGCAGACCGCGTCGAGGGAGCGGGCCGGCGTCGTCGCGCTCCTCGCTCGGCTGCCGAGCCGGCTGACGAGCGCCGGCGCCGCGGCGCTCGACTGGGCGCGACGAACCGCTGCCGCCGTCCCCGCCCTGGCGAGCGCGGCCGGCGGCGGCGAGATCGCGGCTCAGGTGCGAGCTCTCGCCGCCGTTCGCGACGAGCTGCGCGCCTGGGCCGCCGAGCTGGGCACCGTGCCGGCGCTGCCGGTGCGCACGGCACTCGACGTCGCCACCGCCGTCCGCGCCTGGCACGCCCTTTCGGCCCACTGCACGCCGGCGTCGGCCGTCCCACCGCCGTTGGCCCGCCGCCACGTCGTTGTTCTCGTGGCCGGGCTGGGGTCGTCGAGCGACGACGCGTCCGTGTTCCACGTCGACACGGCCCGCCTCGGTTACGCGCCCGACGACATCGTGAGGTTCTCCTACCGCGGCGGCACCACCGAGCAGCGTCCCTACGGCCCGGCCGACACCGAGGTCGACCTGCGCGAGTCGGGCCGCCGGTTGCGCGAGTTGCTCGAGCAGCTCCAGCACGATCGCCCCGGTGTGCCCGTCGACATCGTCGCCCACTCGCAGGGAGGGCTCGTGGTGCGCGTGGCGCTGGGCGACGAGTACAGCCGCTTCGACCCTCGCCTCCCGCCGCTCGGCACCGTGGTCACCGTCGATACGCCGCACCACGGCGCCGACCTGGCCACGGTGGGGGAGAGCTTCGGACACGCGGCCATCGGGTCGCTCGTCGAGCGGGTGGTGGGCCGCCTCCGGCCCGGCATCGATCCCACGTCGGTCTCCGTGCGCGAACTGTCGGCGACGTCGTCCTTCGTCCGCACCCTCGACCGCCGACCGGTGCCGGCCGGCGTCCACCTCGTATCGATAACGGCGCGCGGCGATGTCGTCGTTCCGGCGCCACGCGCCCGACTTCGCGGCGCCACCAACGTCGTCGTATCGGTGCCGGCGGTCGACGACCACGCCGCCGCGCCCGGCTCGGAGCCCGTGCTGCGCGCGATCGGCACGGCGGTCGACGGGCTGCCGCCGCCGTGCGAGACGCTGTCCGACGCGGTGCTCGACGCCGTCGTCCCCGACGTGATCGTCGCGGGCGAGAACGCGCTCGGCGCCGCGCTCACCCTCGCCGGCCACGCCGCCGGCGGCACCCTCGTGCGATGACGCGCGTGATCGCGATGCGCCGCTCGCTCTCTCTTGTGCTCGTGCTCGCCCTCGCGCTCGCCGCCTGCGGGTTTCGGCGGTCGCCCGCACCGGCGGTGGCGTGGCGGTGGACGGCGCCGTCGCCGGCCGAGGTCGGAATGCCGGCCGTCGCCGGGCGCGACGTGGCCGTCACATTCGGCCACGCCGGCGTCGCGCTCGTGAGCCGCGACGGCCGGGAGCGCTGGCGGGCGGAGCGGTTGGGCGTGCGCGACGTCGCCCCCGCCTTCGCCGGCGCGCTCGTGCTCGCCGCCACCGACGACGGCGTCGCCGCCTTTGCCCGCGCCGGCCTCCACGCCGGTGGTCGCCGGCGCGACGGCGGTGGTCACACTCTGGGAGGGCGCGCTGGCCGGGCTCGACGTGGCCGGCGGGGCCGTCCGCTGGCGGTTGTCGCTGCCCGGGCTCGCCATCGGCCCTCCCGCGGTCGAGGGCACGACGGCGGTCGCCGCCTGGGAGGAGGAACACGGCCGGCGGGCGGGCCTGGTCGCCGTCGACACGGGGAGCGGCCGCGTGCGCTGGCGGGCCGCGCAGCGTCCGGGCGGCGTGAGCGCGCCGGCGATCGGCGGGCGCACGGCGGTGGTCGTCGCGGGCGATCGGGCGGCGCACGCGATCGACCTCGTGGCCGGTCGCGAGCGCTGGCGCACGCCGCTCGGGGGCGCGGGTTCGCCGGAAGTACCGCCGCTCGTCGTCGCCGGCGGGTTCGCCGTCGCCGATCGCGTCGGTGATCTGGCCATGGTGCGGGCCGGCGACGGCCGCGTCCGCGCCCGGGTCGCGGGCGTGGGCGACGCGGTGCGGGGCGCACCGGCCGGCACGGCGACGCGGCTGGCGCTGCCCGTCGACGACGGCCGTGTGGTGCTGACGGTCGTCGGGCGCACGCGTGTGCTCGATCCGCCGGGGCGGGTGAGCGGCGTGGCCGTCCTCGGTCGCCTGCTGCTCGTGGCCACCCGCGAGGCCGAACACGACGCGCTCGTTGCCTACCGCTGGTAGGCGGTGGCTGCGGCCGGCGACGCACGGCCGCTACGATCCGGCCCTCAATGCGCTCGATCGGGCGGCTTGCGATCGCCGCGCTCCTGGCTGGGGCCGTTGCCGGGGTGCCGGCTACCGGCGCGTCCGCGGCCGCGGCCCGGACGCGGCACAAGACCGCTCCCGTCGCGCCGGTGCGCGGCTGGCTCGTCCCCGGCGTCCGGTTCGAGCCGCTCGACCCGGCCCACGCGCCGCTGTTCACCGATGCCGAGGGCGCCTACCGCGGGGCGATCGAGGTCCGGCGCACGCCCGCCGGCCTCGCCACCGTCAACGTCGTGCGCTTCGACGACTACCTGAAGGGCATCAGCGAGGTCCCGGTCAACTGGCCGCCCGAGGCCCAGCGGGCCCAGGCCATCGCCGCCCGCACCTACGCGCTCTACGAGATGCTCGATGCTGTCCCGTCGCCGTGGCGACAGGCCGGCGCCGACCTCTGCGCCACCGACTCGTGCCAGGTCTATCGGGGCGTGGCCAAGGAGCTCCGGCCCGGGGCGGCGGCGTGGTCGGCCGCGGTCGACGCCACCCGCGGGCAGGTGCTCTTGTGGCAGGGGCGGCCGATCCTCGCCAAGTACTCGTCGAGCAACGGGGGGCAGTCGACGCCGGGTGGCTATCCGTACCTTCCGTCGGTGCCCGACCCGGACGACACGATGAGCCCTCTGCACCACTGGCGCTATGCCATCCCGCTCGACCAGCTGGGGCCGGCGGTGGGCGCGCCCGGGCAACTCTTCGACGTCGGTCGGGCCGGCGACAGCGTGATCCTCACCAGCCGGCTCCCCGACGGCACGCAGGCGCAGCAGGCATTCGGCGTCGACGACTTCCGAGCCAAGCTCGACGCCGCCTACCCGACGCCGTCCGGCCTGCCGTTGCCGCTGCCCTCGCGCCGCTACACGGTCGTCACCGAGGGCGACGCCGCGGTGGTCGACGGGTGGGGCTGGGGCCACGGTGTGGGCATGAGCCAGTACGGCGCCCTGGGCAAGGCGCTGCGCGGGATGGCCGCGCCGCAGATCCTCGCCAGCTACTACGGCGGCCTGCGCCCGGCATCCCTTCGGAGCGACCAGGTGCCGTCGACGGTGCGGGTGGCCCTCGCCGTCGGTCAGGCAGCCGCCACGGTGACTGCCAACGGGCATTTCCGCGTGCTCGACACCGACGGCCATGTGCTCGCCGCCCTTGCGACGGGTCGCTTCCGCGTCGAGCCGGGCCCTGGCGGCTCCGTGCACGTCCTGCCTCCCGCCGGCTACGACCAGCCCCTGTCGGTCGGGGCCGCAGGCGTCGACCCCGGCGTGCCGCTTCCCGGCCAGGAGCCCGTCGTCCACGTCCGCCTCTCGACTCCCGCGGTCGTCCAGATCACCGCGCGCGAACCCGGAGCGCGCCCGCTGGCGCTGGCGCCGAGGGTGCTCGACGGCGACTCCGACATCCGGTTGCCGGCGCCGACCCACGCCGGCGAGATGCTCGTGATCATCGCCGCCGACGCCGGCCCCGGGCGCGTGGCGCGCACGCCGTTCAGCTTCCGCGTCGCCGGGCCTACGAGACGGGGGTTGCTGCCCGACGCCTTCGCGCTGGCGCCCGCCGGTCGGGTCGGCCGCGCTCCCGCCCTCCCGGTGGAGGCGGCGGCGCTCGCGGTACTGGCGCTCGTGGTGGTGGCTGCGGCCGCGGGTTGGCAGTCCGGCCGCAAGTAGACTGCCCCTGTCCCGGCGATCCGCGCCGGGCGAGAGCCAATGCCGGGGTGCTCCCACGGTCGCCTACGGGCGCAGCACCGCGGCCAACCGAACCGATGGGAAGGAGAGCTCATGGCCGTCGTGACCATGAAGCAGCTGCTCGAGGCCGGCGTTCACTTTGGACACCAGACGCGCCGCTGGAACCCGAAGATGAAGCGCTTCATCTTCGGCGAGCGCAACGGCATCTACATCATCGACCTCCAGCAGACGCTCGGGCGGATCGACACCGCCTACACGTTCCTGCGTGACCTCGTCGCCAACGGAGGTTCCGTCCTCTTCGTCGGCACCAAGAAGCAGACGCAGGGCCCGATCGCGGAGTACGCGGAGAAGTGCGGCATGCCATACATCAACCAGCGGTGGCTGGGCGGCATGCTCACCAACTTCCAGACGATCAGCGGGCGCGTCAGCAAGATGCAGGAGTACGAGCGGATGCGCGCCTCGGGCGACTTCGAGGCCATGCCGAAGAAGGAGGCGCTCACCCACACGCGCGAGCTCGAGAAGCTCGAGCGGAACCTCGGCGGAATCCGCACCATGTCGAAGCTGCCCGAAGCGGTGTTCGTGATCGACACGAAGAAGGAGCACATCGCCGTCACCGAGGCGAACAAGCTCGGTCTGCCGATCGTGGCCGTCGTCGACACCAACTGCGACCCGGATCCGATCGACTACGTCATCCCCGGCAACGACGACGCCATCCGCTCGGGGATGCTGATGTGCCGCATCGTCGCCGACGCGGTTGAGGAGGGGAAGCTCATCGCGTCGCGCCGGTCGGGCCGGGTGGCAGCCGAGGCACAGCCCGTCGTGGTGACCGCCAACGCCGAGGAGGAGGCGCGCCGGGCCCAGCACCAGACCGAGGCGCGAAGGGCCGCAGCCCTTGCCCAGCAGGAGCGGGAGGCGCGGCTCGCGCAGCAGCGCGCGCGAGAGGAACGCTCTGCCGCCGCTGCCGCACCCGCACCCGCTCCCGAGGCGGCGCCCGCGCCCTCGCCCGAGCCCGCGCCCACTGCGGAGGCCGAGCCGCCGGCCGCACCCGAGCCCGCGCCCGAGCCGGCCACCGAGCCCGCGGAGGCGCAGTGATGGTCGAGTTCGGCGCCAAGGACGTCCAGCGCCTCCGCCAGGCGACGGGCGCGGGGATGATGGACGCCAAGCGTGCCCTCGAGGAGAGTGACGGCGACTTCGAGACCGCCGCCACCTGGCTTCGGGAGAAGGGCCTGGCCAAGTCGGTCGAACGGGCCGACCGCGCCAACGAGCAGGGGGCGATCGCCGTGGGCAGCACGGGCGCCGCCGCCGCCCTCGTCGAGCTGCGGTGCGAGACCGACTTCGTGGCCAAGTCGGCCGACTTCGTGAACCTGGCCAATGACATCGCCGCGGCCGTCGCCGAGAGGGGCGAGGCGGCCACGGCCGACCTCGCCGGCGCGCTCGACGACCTCAAGCTCGGCCTGAAGGAGAACATCGAGCTCGGTCGCGTGGTTCGGTTCGAGGCCGGCACGGGCGACGTCCTCGACACCTACCTGCACATCCAGAACGACCGTGGCGTCAACGGCGTGCTCGTGCAGCTGAGGAACGGCGATCGTGAGCTGGCCCACGACCTGTGCATGCACATCGCGTTCTCCCGGCCGCGCTACCTCACGCGCGACGAGGTGCCCGCCGACGAGGTCGAGGGCGAGCGCAAGGTGCTCGAGGCGCAGACTCGCAACGAGGGCAAACCCGAGCAGGCGATCCCCAAGATCGTCGAGGGCAAGCTCGCGGGTTTCTACGCGCAGCAGGTGCTGCTCGAGCAGAAGTTCGTGAAGGACAACAAGGTCACGATCGCGCAGCTGCTCGGCAACGCGGAGGTCATTCGGTTCGCGCAGCTCGAGATCGGCCGCTGACAGCGTGGAGGGCGAGGCCCGCTGGCGCCGAGTCGTGCTCAAGCTCTCCGGTGAGGCATTCGCCGATGTGACCACCGGCTATGGCATCGACGGCGCAGTCGTCGAGCGGATCGGCCGCGAGATCGCCGAGGTCCACACGGGGATGAACGTCGAGATGGCGGTCGTCGTCGGCGGCGGCAACATCTGGCGCGGCGCGCAGGGCGCGGGTGAAGGGATGGACCGCGCCAACGCCGACTACATGGGAATGCTGGCGACGGTCGTCAACGCGCTGGCGTTGCAGGACGCGCTCGAGCGCATCGGCCAGGACACGCGCGTGCAGACCGCGATCCCCATCCCTCAGGTGGCCGAGCCCTACATCCGCCGCCGCGCCATGCGCCATCTCGAGAAGGGGCGCGTCGTGATCTTCGCCGGCGGAACCGGCAACCCCTACTTCACCACCGACACCACCGCCGCGCTTCGGGCGGCCGAGATCGAGGCGCAGGCCATCCTCAAGGGCACACACTCGGGCGTCGACGGTGTCTACACCGACGACCCGTTGAAGAACCCCGAGGCCGAGAAGCTCTCGGAGGTCGCCTACATCGACGTCCTCAACCGTGGCCTCAAGATCATGGACGCCACCGCCATCACGTTCTGCATGGACAACTCGTTGCCCATCGTGGTCTTCAACCTGATGCAGCCAGGCAACATCCGGCGGGCCCTCGAGGGCGAGGCAATCGGTACGCTTGTCCAGTGAGCGAGCCGCAGGCGAGCGAACCAGTGGACAGAGCGCCCCGCTCGGCGGGGGCGGCCGCCGCAGGCGGCGACCCGATGAGCGAGCCGCAGGCGAGCGACCCAGTGGACAGAGCCTGATGGCCTCGGACCCCGACGAGGTGCTGCTCGAGTTCACCGAGAAGATGGAGAAGGCCGTCGGCCATGTGCAGGCCGACTTCGCGTCGGTCCGCACCGGACGCGCGTCGCCCGCCCTCGTCGAGCGGATCAAGGTCGACTACTACGGCACCGAGGTGCCGCTGCAGCAGATCGCCGGTATCAACGTGCCCGAGGCGCGGCTGCTCGTCATCCAGCCCTACGACAAGAACGCCATGAAAGAGATCGAGAAGGCGATCCAGAGCTCCGATCTCGGCATCAACCCCTCCAACGACGGCCAGGTGATCCGCCTCGTGTTCCCGCAGCTCACCGAAGAGCGCCGGCGCGAGCTCGTGAAGCTCGTGAAGCACATGGCCGAGGAGGGCCGCATCGCGGTGCGCAACCTCCGCCGCGCCGCCCGTCACGAGCTCGAGGCAATGGAGAAGGACGGCGACATCTCGGCCGACGAGCTCGAACGCTCCGAGAAGGAGCTCGAGAAGATCACGCACGACCATGTGGCAGAGATCGACCGCATGGTCGAGCACAAGGAACAGGAGCTGCTCGAAGTCTGAGCAGGAGGTGGTGGAGATGGACGAGCGCGAAAGCGGTGGCGAGAACGGCGAGCGGCGCGCCGACGATGGTCGAGCCAAGCCCGCCGAGGGTGTTCGCATCATCGGGGCCGAGGAGGCCCAGGCGGCGATCGAGTCGGGACATGCCGCGGGGCGCCGACCCGAGGACGCGCCGCGCTACGGCGACGTGCCCGCGCAGCCACAGGGACCGCGCCCGCCGCTGCGGTTCCCGCTGAGCGATGCCGCCGGCACGCCGAAGCTCCCTCCCACCAGCGCGCCGTCGACGCCGCCACCGACGGAAGCATCAGCAGGGCCTGACCTGCCCCACTGGACGGAGCCTCCGTCGGGCGAGAACCCGCGCATCCTGCCCGACGACGCCGCGCCCGACGACGATCTCGGCGTGTGGTCGTCGTTCGCCACCCAGGGCCCGCGGTGGCGCGACCACCCGGCCGACTGGGAGGAAGCCGACTTCGACGACGCCTCGGCTCTCGCCGACGACGAGACGCGCGTCGGCGCCCTCGACACTGGCCGGTCGGCGCTGTTCAGCTTCGACGAGCCCACGCCTCCTCCCCAGTCCGAGCCGGAGCCCATGACCATCCGCAGCCGCACGCCCGCCGCCGACCCGCCGCCGGCGCCCCGGCGCGCCCGCGTCGGTCCGGGCCGTGACGTGGGCGCGGCAATCGGCACCGGGATCGCGGTCGGCGTCGTCGTCCTCGTCGCCTTCAAGATCGGCAAGGCGGTGTCGCTCGCGCTCATCACTGCCGTGCTCGTCGCCGCGGCCGCCGAGCTGTACGGGGCCATCCAGCGCCGCGGGTACCACCCGGCGACGCTGCTCGGACTGCTCGGTACGGCGTCGCTCTCGGGCGCCGCGTACTGGCGGGGCGAGCTCGCCTTCCCAGCGGTGTTCGGGCTGTTCACGGTGTTCACGCTGCTCTGGTACCTGGCCGGCGTCGTCCACGCCGAGCCGGTGAAGAACACGGGCGCGACGCTGCTCGTGTTCGCCTATGTGGGGTTCCTCGGCGGATTCGCGGGGCTCATGCTGAAGTTCCCCGACGGCATCGGCATGCTGCTCGGGGCGATCATCGCCACCGTCGCGTACGACGTGGGTGCGTTCGTCGTCGGCAGCCGCATGGGTCACACGCCGATGTCGCCGCGCTTCAGCCCGAACAAGACGTGGGAGGGGTACCTCGGCGGCGTGAGCGCGGCAGTGGTCGCGTGTCTCGTCATCGTCCGCGCCATCCATCCATGGGGCGGCGGCAGCGCGCTCGAGCTGGCGCTGCTGGTCGGGTTGGCCGCCGCGCCGCTCGGCGACGTCTGCGAGTCGATGATCAAGCGCGATCTGGGCCTCAAGGACATGGGTGAGTTCCTGCCGGGCCACGGCGGCGTGCTCGACCGCATCGACGCGCTCCTCTTCGTGATCCCCGCCACCTTCTACCTGGTGAAGGTCCTGAAGTTGACGTGAGCCGTACGACGATCGCCCTTGTCGGATCGACGGGGTCGATCGGGACGCAGGCGATCGAGGTCGTCGATGCCGAGCCCGATCGTTACGAGGTGGTGGCACTCGGTGCCGCACGATCGGTCGAGGCGTTGGCCGAGCAGGCGCGGCGATTGCGGCCGCGGTGCGTCGCCATCGCCGACGAATCGCTGGTGTCCGACCTACGCGCCCGCGTGCCCGCGGGCGTCGACGTGACGGCGGGCGCCGGCGCACTGGCCGCGATCGCCACCGAGGCCGACGTCGTCGTCAACGGCGTCGTGGGCTTCGCCGGCCTGCCGGTGACGCTGGCCGCGCTGCGTGCCGGCAGACGACTGGCCCTGGCCAACAAGGAGTCGCTCATCGCCGGTGGCCCGGTGGTGCAGCGGGCGCGCGCGACGCCGGGAGCGGAGATCATCCCTGTCGACTCGGAGCATTGCGCCGTCCACCAGTGCCTGCGCGCCGGCTCCGTTGCCGAGGTGCGCAAGATCGTTCTCACTGCCAGCGGCGGCCCGTTCCGCGGCCGCACGCGCGCCGAACTTGCGTCGGTCAGCGTCGAGGACGCGCTCGCCCATCCCACGTGGAGCATGGGCCCGAAGATCAGCGTCGACTCGTCCACGCTGATGAACAAGGGCCTCGAGGTGATCGAGGCCAACGAACTGTTCGGCGTGG
>VAXF01000013.1:0-7856 GCA_005888395.1 Actinomycetota bacterium
GAGCCGACGTACGCGTGGTAGGCGCCGCGGCGGGTGACCTCGTGCTCGAGACCCGCCAGGACGGTGAGGGAGGCGTCGACGGTGGTGGTCTGGCGCCATTGCCCGGGCCGCACCAGGGCGTGGCCGCGTGCGATGCGATCGCGCGACGCACCCGAGAGGTTGACGGCCACCCGGCTGCCGGCGGGGACGGTGTCGACGGGCTCCTGCAGGCTCTGGAGGGCGCGCACCCGCACGGGCGTTCCGCCGGGCACGACGACGAGCTCGTCGTCAACCGTCAGCGAGCCGCCGGCGAGTGTTCCGGTGACGACCGTGCCCGAACCCTTGGCCGCGAACACCCGGTCGACCCACAGTCGTGGCCGGCCCCGGTCGATCGCGTGGGCAGCGGTGGCGAGCAGGCGGTCGAGCGCGTCACGCAGGTCGTCGACGCCGTGGCCTGCGGGAGCGTCGACCTCGACGACCTCGGCCGTCTCGAGGAACGAGCCCGTCACCCGGTCGGCCAGATCGAGTCGGGCCAGCTCCCGCGCGTCGGCGTCGACCGACCCGACCTTGGTCAGCGCGATCAGCCCCCGCGACACGCCGAGGAGCTCGAGGATCCGTAGGTGCTCCTCGGACTGCGGCTTCCATCCTTCGGTCGCGGCCACGACGAAGAGGCACGCGTCGACCGCCCCGACGCCCGCGAGCATGTTCTTGATGAAACGCACGTGACCGGGCACGTCGACGAATGCCAGCCGCCGGCCCGAGGGCAGGGTCGTCCACGCGAACCCGAGGTCGATGGTGAGGCCCCGCTCCTTCTCCTCCGCGAACCGGTCGGGATCCATGCCCGTCAGAGCCAGCACGAGGGTCGACTTCCCGTGGTCGACGTGGCCGGCGGTGGCGACTACGTGGTGCAAGAAAGCAGCGCTTTGGCGAGGACCGTGTCGTCGGTCGGGTCGACGGTGCGCAGATCGCACACGGTGCGGCCCTCGGCCACCCGCGCGATCACGGGTGGATCGCCGGCGCGCAGGGCGGCGGTGTGGTCGCCCTCGATCGCCACGCCGGCCGAGGGGATCTCGAGGCCGGGAAGCGACCCGGCGCCAGCGACCGCCGCCGTGTCGACCGTCTCGCCCACGCCGAGCGCGATGGCGCGGGCTCGCAGTGTCTCCACGGGCGCCGTCGCCATGCGCCAGAAGGGGATGGCGTCGCCGTCGCGGCGGAGGTAGGCGAGCGCCGTCTCCTGCATCGCGGCCAGCACCAGGCCGCCGGGACGCAGCGCCCGTGCCAGCGGGTGACGGGCGCAAGCACGTACGAGGTCGGCGCGCCCGGCGACCACGCCCGCCTGTGGGCCGCCGAGCAGCTTGTCGCCGGAGAACGTCACGAGGCCGGCGCCGCCGGCAAGCGTCTGGCGCACCGCCGGTTCCGACGCGAGCCACGCCGGTGGCCCCGCGGCCAGCCACGGTGTCGCCGAGTCGAGGAGGCCGGAGCCGAGGTCGACCACGAGCGGTACGCCGAGCGCGGCGAGGGCCGCCACGTCGACCGCCTCGGTGAAGCCGACGATGCGGTAGTTCGACTGGTGCACCTTCAGCACGAGCGCGGGATCGTCGCGGGCGACCGCCGAGCGGTAGTCGTCGAGGCGTGTCCTGTTGGTGGTGCCCACCTCGACGAGGCGGGCTCCCGACTCGGCCATCACCTCGGGGACGCGGAAGCCGCCGCCGATCTCGACCAGCTCGCCTCTCGACACCACGACCGCCCGCCCTCGCGCCAGCGCGGCGAGCACGAGCAGCACCGCCGCCGCGCCGTTGTTCACGACGAGGGCCGCCTCGGCCCCGGCGGCCCGCGCCAGCAACCCCGCGGCGTGGGCATCCCGCGACCCCCGCCGGCCGGCGTCGAGGTCGAGCTCGAGGTTGGTGTAGGTCGCGGGCTGGGAGTGGGCCAGCGGCGCCCGCCCGAGGTTGGTGTGGAGCAACACCCCGGTGGCGTTGACGACGGGCCGGAGCAGGGCGCGGGTCACGTGCTCGGCGCGGCTCCGAGCCGAATCGACGTCGCCCGCGGCGATGGCCTCACGTGCGACATCGACGAGCAGCGGATGCGGGAGGCCGGTGTCGGAGAGCGTCCGGGCCAGGCCGTCGACCGACGGGGGGCGCACGCCGCGAGAATACGGGTCGTGGACCGGATCCTCCGCGCCCTTGGCGCCTTCCTTCTCACGACCGTCGCCGCGCCCGTGGCCGTCGGAGTCACCGTGCTCGCCTCTTTTCTCTACCTCCCGCTTCCGGCGGCGCTGCCCACGCCCCGGCCGGGCGTCGAGTCCCAGATCAGCCACGTCTACGACGACCAGGGCAACCAGATCGCCGTGTTCCGCGCCTTCGAGACGAGCATCCCGGTCAGCCGCGGCGACATCCCGGCCGTGCTGAAGCAGGCGGTCGTGGCCGCCGAGGACCGCCGCTTCTACAAGCACGGCGGCGTCGACGTGAAGGCCACCCTGCGGGCGCTCTGGGCCGACTTCCGCCACCAGGGCTACGTGCAGGGCGGCTCGACGATCACCCAGCAGTACGTCAAGAACGCCTACATCGGCAAGGAGCGCACCGTGCTGCGCAAGGCCCGCGAGGCGGTGTTGGCCAGCCAGCTCAACCGGAAGGTGTCGAAGAACGAGATCCTCTACCGCTACCTCTCGACGATCTACCTCGGTGACGGGCTCTACGGCGTCGGCGCCGCGAGCGAGTCGTACTTCCACAAGTCGGTGCGTGACCTCACGCTGTCGGAGGCAGCCCTCCTCGCCGGTCTCATCCCCGCGCCCTCGCGGTTTGCGCCGCGCGGCAATCCGACGGACGCGGAAGCGAACCGCAAGCGTGTGCTCCAGGAGATGTTCAAGCAGCACCTGATCACGTTCCCGCAGCTGGCGGGGGCCGATAGCCAGGGCCTGTGGTTCGCGGCGAGCGGGCGACCGCCCCAGCCGGCCACGCTCGTGTACCCGCCGGAGGCCGACAAGGGCCAGTTCCCGTACTTCGTCGACTACGTGCGCCGCTACCTGGTCGCCAAGTACGGGCCGACGATGGTCTTCCGTGGCGGCCTGAAGGTCGAGACGACGATCGACCCCGCGATGCAGGCCGCGGCCGAGAAGTCGATCGCCGGCGCGCTCTCGGGCACCACGTCGCCGCTCGACATGTCGCTGGTCGCGGTCGAGCCCCACACGGGGTACGTGAAGGCGCTGGTGGGCGGGCGCGACTTCAACGCGTCGCAGGTGAACCTGGCGCTCGGCAGCCTGGGCGGAGGCACCGGGCGACAACCGGGGTCGTCGTTCAAGCCCTTCGTGCTCGCCCGCGCCTTCGAAGAAGGCATCTCCCCCTCGCGCGTGTACCCGGCGCCGAACCAGTACCACATCCCGCACTGCGTCGGCCCCGCCGACCAGTGCACCATCCGCAACTACGAGGGTGCGTCGTTCGGTTCGGCCACCCTCCAGACCGCAACGTGGAAGTCGATCAACACCGTCTACGCGCAGCTGACCCGCGACGTCGGTGTGCCCGACGTTGCCGAGATGGCCCACCGTCTCGGCATCAGCACGTCGTTGTACGACCCGAAGCGCTACGGCATCAGCATCGGGCTCGGCGCCCAGGAGGTCTCGCCTCTCGACATGGCCTCGGCGTACTCGGTGTTCGCCAACCGCGGGCAGCGGGTGGAGCCAACCCCGGTGCTGAAGGTCACCGACGCTCGCGGCCACGTGCTCGAGGACCACACCAGCCCGCAGCTGTCACGGGTACTGAGCGAGATCGTCTCCGACAACGTCACCGCGGTCCTGCGCGGCGTCATCACCAGCGGCACCGGGCGCGCCGCCGACATCGGGCGGCCCGCGGCGGGCAAGACCGGCACGGCCCAGGAGTGGAGGGACGCGTGGTTCGTGGGGTACACGCCGGCGCTGTCCACCGCCATCTGGATGGGCGACGCCGACAAGCCCCGGCCCCTCCTCGGCATCAAGGGCGTGTCGCACGTGGCCGGCGGGACGATCCCGGCCAAGACGTGGCACGACTTCATGACCCAGGCCCTGAAGGACATCCCTGTGACCGACTTCAGCCAGCCGGCCCCGATCCAGCCGATCGCCGACGAGGCCCGCCGTCTCGAGCGGGGCGGATTCGACCTCGGCGGCCGCCGTTACGTGGCCGGCACCCCGGCCGACTGTGACGGCCCGTGCCAGACCGGCGAGCTCGCGCCGGAGCCGCAGGTGCCGGAGTCGACCACCACCACGACCTCGCCGTTAGGGGAGTCCACGGGATCCCCGCCGACAACGGGCCCGCTGCCGGTGCGGCCGCCGTAGCCCGTCAGCGCGTCGTGGTGGTCGCGGCCGCGGGGGCGGGCGGCGGCACCGCGGTGCGCGGCCGCTGCTGGCCCGCGCCGCTCGCCGTCCCGCCGGGGCACCGCAGGACCTTGTCGCACGACGAGCGGATGGGAACGCCCCAGGTGATCGTGCCGGGGTCGAACCCGAGCGGCGCGTAGGCGCGCGACGCCACGGCCACGACGTGGCCGTCGGAGTCGACCAGCGGCCCCCCCTGGAACGCGGCGCCGACGGCGGCGTCGTGCTGGATGCCCTGCGCCGAGACGTCGGCGACGAAGCCCTGGCTGATCGCCCCGCCGCCGGCGCCGAGTCCCGAGACCGCGAAGACTCGGTCGCCGAGCTTCACCCCCGGGGTGCCCGACGCCCAGTCGAGCTTGGGCGCGTTGGGCCGGGCGATGACGAGCACGGCGAGGTCGTGGTCCTCCTGCCACGTCCAGAGGGTGGCCTTCAGCTCCTCGTCACCCTGCCGGACGAACACCGCCGGGCCCGGCTGACGGGTGGCGGCCCGCACGGCGGTGTACGAGGTGAGCAGGTAGGCCTGGGTGGCGTCGGCGGCGACCACGAAGGCCGCGCCGACCGACGGCTGGCCGGCGTCGTCGAGCGTATGGACGAACCAGACCGAGGGTGCCACCTTCTTGAGGAGGGCGGAGAGCGTCTCACCCTCGGCGGCGATCTTCTTCAGCGGCGCGAGCTGCTGGTCGATCTGCTTCTTGGCGTCGTCCCGGGCCTTGTCGATCGACGAGGTGGCGTTCTTGAACCGCTTCTGGATGTCGGGGATGTAGTGCGACACCCGGCGCTCGTTCTGGTTGAGCCGGTAGTCGTAGTAGGCGTAGAGCACGGCGCCGCTGAACGCAGCGCCGACCGACGCGACCACGAGGAGCATCGCCATTCCCAGCACACTCTTGGGCAACAGCCGCTCGCGCCAACGGGGAGGGACGTCGGCCATCGGCGGGAGGGTAGCGGCAAGTAGCGTCATTGCCGTGGTCAGCGGCGTCGAGGTTCGGGACGCGGCCACGGTCATGCTCGTGCGAGACGGCGATGCCGGGCTCGAGGTCTTCATGCTCCGGCGCACGCTCAACGCCGACTTCGTCGGGGGCGCCTACGTCTTCCCGGGCGGGGCCGTCGACGACGCCGACCGTCACAGCGATCTCGAGCCGGTGTGCGAAGGGCGCACCGACGCCGAGGCGAGCGCGCTGTTGGGTGTCGCGTCGGGCGGGCTCGCGTACTGGGTGGCCGCCATCCGCGAGTGCTTCGAGGAGGCCGGCGTGCTCCTCGCCCACCGTGACGACGGTGAGATCGTCCACCTCACAGACCCCGATGTCGCCGAGCGCTTCGCGCGCCACCGCACGGCCGTGCACTCGGGCGAGCGGCGTCTGGTCGAGGTGTGCCGCGAGGAGGGGCTGCGCCTGGCGGTCGGCACCATGCACTACTTCAGCCACTGGATCACGCCGGAGGGCGCACCGCGCCGGTACGACACGCGGTTCTTCGTGACGGCCGCGCCGGCCGAGCAGACGCCCCTGCACGACGACCGTGAGACGATCGCCAACCTCTGGACGCGCCCGGCCGACGCGCTCGAGCGCTACCGCGGTGGCGACTTCGACCTCGTCTTCCCGACGTTCAAGAGCCTCGAGACGATCTCGCGCTTCGACCGCGCGGCCGACCTCCTCGACGCCGCACGCGCCGCCGGCCAACCGCCGCTCGTGCAGCCGCGCGTGGTGCTCGACGAGCGAGGCGTGCGGATCCTGCTGCCCGGCGACCCCGGCTACGACGAGGCCAGCCCCCCGCCGGATGGCGTCGTCCTCCCCGTGCGGCCGGACTGACATCACGTGCCTGACCTGACGGTCGGCGTGGCGTCGGCGATCAGCCCGCTCGTGCGGCGGATCCTCGCCCCCAACCCCGGGTTGATGACGGGCCCGGGCACCAACACCTACCTGGTGGGCATCGACGAGATCGCCGTCATCGACCCGGGTCCGGACGACACCGGCCACCTCGACACCGTGGCCGCATGCGGCGGCGATCGCATCCGCTGGATCGTCGTCACCCACACCCATCCCGACCACGCGCCCGGCGCGGTGGGGTTGAAGGATCGCACGGGCGCAGAGGTCGTCGGCTTCGACGAACGCGACGGGTTCACGCCCGATCGCAGCGCGGGGGAGGGCTTCGCGCTCGAGGGCACCGAGTTTCGCCTCACCGCTGTCCACACGCCGGGCCATGCGTCGAATCACCTCTGCTGGCTCCTGCACGAGGAGCGCCTGCTGTTCTCCGGCGACCACGTGATGCAGGGCTCGACGGTCGTCATCTCCCCACCCGACGGCGACATGTCCGCGTACCTCGACTCGCTCCGGCGGGTGCAATCGCTGCGGCTGCGTGCCATCGCGCCGGGTCACGGCCACGTCATCGAGGACCCGAAGGCGGTCGTCGCGTACTACCTGTCGCACAGGGCCGAGCGCGAGGCCGCCATCCTCGCCGCGCTGCGCGCTGGCGCCACGACTGTCGACGCGATCGTGGCGCGCGTCTATGTCGACGTGGCCGGCGAGCTGCACCCGGTCGCCCGCCGCTCGGTGCACGCGCATCTGCTGAAGCTGGTGGCCGAGGGTGCGGCGAGAGGCGGCGACATCGAGCGCGATTGGGAGCCGGTCTGAACGATTCGCGTACTTCATGTGCTCAAGCGGTAGGTTCCGGCGGCCGTCTGTCGAACTAGGTGATGGATGTCTGACCGCACCCGGGGACCGCGCGTGCTCGAGCTGCCCGAGGCCGCCGAGCTACTGGGCCTGCCCGCCGAGGGCGTTGAGGCCCTCGTCGGCGCGGGATACCTCAAGCCCGCCGGCAGCGGCCCTGCCGGCCCGCGCTTCGCGCTCGGTGACCTCAAGGCGTTCCTCGCCCGTAACGCCGACGAAGGCGACGTTGACCTGTTCGCCGAGGCAACCCAGATCATCGACCCCAAGGCGTTGCTCGACGCGCTCGACGGTCGAGCCGACGAGATGGCACGGCGCGCCTACGACATATTCACGGGAGCCTTCCCCGACGCCGCCGGTTGGTCGCTGTCCGAGCAGGCCCGCTTCATCGACCAGGCCAAGAAGCGTTTCGAGGCCATCCTCGCGGTCACCAGCCAGGGCGAGGAGGTCGACGAGGCGCTCGTCGGCGACCTCGAGGCCGTCGGCGCCAGCGCGGCGTGGGCCGGGTCGCCACTGCCGCAGCTGCTCGTCATCCTCCGGATCTCGCGCGATCTCGTCGTCCAGACCGCGGTCGAGGTCGCGGAGGAGCACGGCCGCCACTGGGGCCTGGCCCTCTCGCTGCTCCTCACGCGCGTGCTCCCCGCGATGGACCGCCTCACCGACGCGCTGGCGCAGGGCTACTGGGGCGCGGTCGTGGGGCGGCAGGAGGAGAGCCAGGCGCGGTATGCCCATGTGGTCGAGCGGGCGTCGGACGGCATCTACGAGGTCGACCTCGACGGCCGCATCCGTTACGCCAACCAGTCGCTGGCGTTGATCCTCGGCCACCAGCGCGAGAGCCTCGACGACATGGTGCTCGGCGATGTGCTCGTGCCGATCGACGC
>VAXF01000013.1:7937-14887 GCA_005888395.1 Actinomycetota bacterium
GTCGCCCGCCGAGAGGAGGGCCAGGTGGTCGGCTACGACGGCGTCGTCCGCGACATCACCGCGGCCGAGGAGCTCGAGGCGTCGAAGAACCAGTTCCTCGCGCTCATCACCCACGACCTGCGCAACCCGCTCACGACCATCCTCGGTCTCGGCGTCACGCTCGAGACCTACGCCGACGAGCTGCCCACCGAACGCGTCCGCCGCATGGGTGCGTCGATCCGCGGCCAGTCGGAGCGGATATCTCGCCTGGCCGACGACCTCTACGACATGAGCCGGCTCGAGGCCAGGTCCCTTGTCCTGAACCTCCGCCCCGTCGAGGTCGCGGCCACTGTGGAGGTGGCGCTGGCGTCGGTCGTCCAGAGCGCCGACGTCGAGGTCAGCGTCGACGACGGGCTCGCCGCGCTCGCCGATCCGCGCCGGCTCGAGCAGGTCGTGGCCAATCTGGTGGAGAACGGGCTCGTCCACGGCCGGGCCCCGGTCATCGTCGAGGGCCGCGCGCGCGACTCGGGAAGCGTCGAGCTGTCGGTGCGTGACCACGGCGCCGGTGTGCCGGAGGGGCTGGTGTCGACGCTGTTCTCGCGTGTCACGCTCGGCCGTACCGACCGCGACCGCCGTCTCGGCACGGGCCTGGGGTTGTGGCTCGTTCGCGGTCTGATCGAGGCGATGGGCGGGCGCGTCTGGTACGAGCCGGCCGACGACGGCGGTGCCTGCTTCCGGCTCGTGCTGCCGGCGCCCACGCCCCGATAAGAGTTTGCGGGCCCGCAAGCCGGGTGGCTAGACCGCTCCGGTGGCCACAACGGTCGATGCTTCGGTGCCCGGACCCGTGCCGGTGACCGGGTCCGACATTCTCGACGCGCGTGGGGTTGTCAAGACGTACCGCACGGGCGCGCTCGAGGTGGAGGCGCTGCGCGGTGTCGACCTGCGGATCCCGCGCGGCCAGTATCTCTCGGTGATGGGACCGTCGGGCAACGGCAAGACGACGTTGCTCAACTGCCTCTCCGGTCTCGACGACATCGACGAGGGCACCGTGCTCGTGGAGGGCGAGGACATCCACGCCATGGCCGACTCCCGGCGCACGGAGTACCGGGCGCAGCACATGGGCTTCATATTCCAGACGTTCAACCTGATCCCCGTGTTCACCGCGGTGGAGAACGTCGAGCTGCCCTTGCTGCTCACGGGCGTGAAGGCGGGCGAGGCCCGCGAACGCTCCCACGGCATGCTCGACCGTGTCGGCCTCGGGCACCGCACCGAGCACCGACCGGCCGAGCTCTCCGGTGGTGAGCAGCAGCGGGTCGCGGTGGCGCGCGCCCTCGTCGCCAAACCGGCGATCGTGTGGGCCGACGAGCCGACGGGGAACCTCGACAGCCAGACGGCCAAGCCCGTGCTCGAGCTGCTCGGCGAATTGCACGCCGCAGGACAGACCCTCGTTGTCGTCACGCACGACGCGGGGATCGGCGCCATGGCCGAGCGGATGGTGCGCGTGCAAGACGGCCGCATCGTCGCCGACGGCCGACCCGGCGAGATCTAGGCGCGGCGATGCCCGGCATCGTGCTCCTCCTGCCGGTCGTCGCCATCGTCGTGGTGACGATCCACGACGTCGTTCGTCGCCCGACGCTGCGGCGCCTCGCTCTCCGCAACGTCACCCGCCGCAGGGGTGAAGCCCTCCTCGTCGTCGTCGGTTCGCTGATCGCCACGGCCATCATCACCGCGTCGTTCCTCGTCGGCGACACGCTCGGCGCGTCGATCACCCAGATGGGCCCAGCCGACGAGTACGTCCCAGCGCCATCACTTGCCCGCCTGCCCGACATCGCAGCAGCGCTCTCGTCGCCGGTTCCCGGCACCGACGGCACCCTTCCGGTGGTGCGCAGTGGCGCGACCGCGGCCAGCGTGCACGGGAGTCCCCGCCTGGCCGAGCCGCACGCGGCCATGCTCGAGGTCGACTTCGCCGCCGCCCGCCGCTTCGGCGGTGATGCCGGAGCGACCGGTTTCGCGGGCGCGGGGTCCACGCCATCGGGCGTCGATGCGGTCGTCGCGAAGGATCTGGCCCGAACGTTGCACCTGAAGCGCGGTGACTCCGTCGACGTGTACGCGTTCGGTACCCGCCTGCGCCTCCGCGTGCGCGGGGTGGTGCCGCGTCTCGGCGTCGCCGGGCTGGCGGTGCAGGACCAGACCAACTCGCCCAATGTCTTCGTGGCACCGGGCACGATCGCCCGCCTAGCGGCGCGGCCGACGGCGCGGCTCGCGTCCGTTCCGGAGGCGTTCGTGCTCGTCTCGAACGACGGCGGGGTCTTCTCCGGCGCGACTCACAGCGCGGCGATTCGGCAACGCCTGGAGGCGCGTGTGCGCCCGGTTGCGGCCGTCAGCGTCACGACGACCAAGCAAGACCTGCTCGACGGGGCCAAGGAGGCATCGAAGAGCTTTACGCAGGTGTTCGCCGGCATTGGCGCCTTCAGCGTCATCGCCGGGATCCTGCTGCTGGTCAACATCTTCGTGATGCTCGCCGACGAGCGGAAGAGCGAGCTCGGCATGTTGCGCGCCGTAGGGATGCGGCGAAACCAGCTCGTCCGTGCCTTCGGCATCGAGGGCGCGATCTATGCCGTGCTCGCCGGTGTCGCGGGCACGGTGTCCGGGATCGGCATCGGCCGTCTGATCGTGGTGGTGGCGCAACGACTGTTCAATCAGGAAGAGCGCTTTCGCATCCAGCTCCGCTTCGCGGTCACGCCGCACGCGCTGGTGCTCGGGCTCCTCATCGGCCTGGTGATCTCGCTGATCACGGTCTGGGCTACCAGCATCCGCGTTGGCCGGTTGAACGTGATCCGCGCCATCCGAGACGTCCCCGAGCCGCACGTCGTCCGCCGGCGGCTCCGCACCATGGTGCTCAGCGGCGCGGGGATGGCCTTCGGCCTCCTGCTCTTCGCCAGCGGGGTGGCAGGCAAGGCGTGGTTCGGCGCGCTTGCCGGTCCTCCCATCGCCCTGTTCTCGTGCATCCCGCTGCTCTCGGCCGTCGTACCGAGGCGCGCCGTCGCCAGCCTCGCCTGTGTGGGCGCTCTGGCGTGGGCGGTGGTGGCGTTCACGGTGCTGCCGAAGGTGTTCGACAACGTCGACATCCCGGCGTTCGTCGTCCAGGGCGTCATCCTGGTCTCCGCGGCGGTGGCGCTGCTCGCGACCAACGCCGACCTGAGCGTGCACCTCACGAGCCGTCTGTCGGGCGCGGGCACCGCGCTGGCCGCGCGCCTGGGATTGGCCTACCCGGTGGCCCGCCGCTTCCGAACGTCGATGCTTCTCGGCATGTATGCGCTGGTGATCTTCACGATGACCTTCCTCGCCGTCTTCGCCAAGCTGTTCGGCGAACAGGGACCGCGGTTCTCACGCGAGCAGAGCGCCGGCTACGACGTCCTCGTCGACTCCAACCCCTATGACCCGGCCACGCCGCAGGTGCTCCGGGCGCAGCCGGGCGTGGCGTCGGTGGCACCGTTGCTACGGGCGTTCCCGAACTTCACGACCACCTACCGAACCAAGCCGATGAGCTGGCCGCTCACCGCCTTCGACAAGAGCTTCCTCGCGTACGGTCAGCCCAAGCTGAGAAATTACGCAGCCCGTTTCGGGAGCGAGCGGGCCACGTGGCAGGCCGTCGAGTCGACCCCGGACCTGGCGATCGTGTCTGACTTCTTCCTGCGCCGCGGCGGAGGCCCGCCGCAGAACCAGATTCACCCCGGCGACATCTTCTCGGTCTACGAGCCGACGACGGGGCGCACGGCGAGGCTCACCGTCGCCGGCGTGACGACGTCGGACTGGGTCTTCAACGGCGTCATGGTCGGCACGCCCTGGGCGCAGTCGTTCTTCGGAAAGGACATCGCTCTCGCCCGCACCTACGTGCGCGTCCGGCCCGGCGCCGCCGGCGAGGAGGTCGCGGCCCGGCTCACGGGAGGGCTCTTGTCGCACGGGGTCGACGCGAGGACCATCTCGTCGATCGTCCACACGCGCCTCCAGCAGAACGAGGGCTTCTTCACCTTGATGGAGGGCTACCTCGTGCTCGGGCTGCTGATCGGCATCGCCGGCCTGGGCGTGGTGATGGTGCGGGCGGTGCGCGAGCGCCGGCGGCAGATCGGGGTGCTGCGCGCCATCGGCTTCCCCGCCCGCCTCGTGCGGCGCGCCTTCCTGTTCGAGGCAGTCGTGATCGCCGTACAGGGCGTCGTGCTCGGGATGGTTTTGGCGCTCATCGTGAGCTACCAGCTGCTCGCCAACTCCAAGACGTTCAACGACCAGCAGCTCGGGTTCAAGGTGCCGTGGGCGACGCTGGCGGTCGTGCTGGTGGCGGCGATGGTGGCGTCGCTGGTCGCCATCCTCGGCCCGGCCACCCAGGCATCGCGCATCAAGCCGGCCGTCGCGTTGCGCATCGCCGACTGATCACGCGGGAGCGAACGTGAACAGGAACAGCTGCGAACAGCTGCGTCGCGTAGGCGACGAGCTGCGGCGCGGACGTGCACGCCTCGCCGCAGTCCCACAGCGCCATGTCGACCGACGCGTAGCCGTCGCCCGCGTAGCGGGCGCGGTTGTGCGCAAGGACCCAGGGTGAGCGGCAGTCGTCGAGGAGATGCACCGTGAGGTCGACACTGGGTGCGAACCACATCCGCTCGCGGGGGCCGACCCGCTCGCCTACCGCGCCGGGCATGGTGTCGGCGAGGACGATGAGCGCCAACGGGTCGAGGCGGCCGTCGTCGAGCATCGGCACCTCGTCGAACCGGTACCAGACGATTCGCTCCGCCCGATCCGGGACGTACTGCTCCCAGCCCGGGTGACCGTAGACGGAGCGGCCCTCGACCAGGTCGGTCCAGAAGGGCATCGGCTCGAACGGCGCCACGTCTGCGGGCGGCGGGTCGCGAAACGACGGGCAGCCGTCGGGATGAGGCCGGTCGGCAGGCGGGGTGAGGTCGGTGAACGCGAATCCCTCCCGCGTCGCCCCGAACACGGACGTCGTCAGGTGGCCACGTGGCGCTCCAAGGTTGCGCACCTCGGCGCGCGCGTGCGACATCGAGCGCCCTTGCCGAAGGATCTCGACGTCGAGCTCGAGGGGACCGTGGGCGACCTGGGCGGCGTAGGTGGTGTGCAGGGTGCGGGGTCGCTGCTCGTCGTGAGCGAGCTCGGCCTCCATCGCCCGGACTGCCGTCGCGGTCACGATGCCGCCCTGTGGCAGGGGCCGGAGGTTCCAGCGCGTGTCGAGGTCGGCGACGTAGCGACCGTTACCGGTCGCATGCACGGTCGTCGCTTCGAAGAACGGGTTTCCCACGGCGTGCACGGTTGCCGTCGCGCTTCGTCAGGTCAACCGAGTTTCGCGTGCGGGTCAGCTGATCGCCTGCTCCAGCTGTTCGAAGACGCGCGCCGTGCATCCCGACATCTCCACCGGTGGCACGAGCTCGGTGACGACGCGCTCGGCGATGGAGCGGAATACGTCGGCCACCGGGCCGTCTCGCAACGCGGCGGGCCGTCCGGCGTCGGCTTCCTCGGCGAAGCCCGGCTCCATCGGCACCTGCCCGACGAGCGGCGCGCCCACCTGCGCGGCCAGCCGCCGGCCGCCGCCTTCGCCGAAGAGCCGGTACTCGGCGCCGTGCTCGCAAGTAAACGACGTCATGTTCTCGATCACCCCGGCCACGCCGAGGTAACCGCGGCGGGCCATGTCCGCGGCGCGCACGGCCACCTTCTGCGCGCCCATTGCGGGCGTGGTGACGATGATCATCTCGGTCCGCGGAAGGAGGCGGGCCAGCCCCATCTGGATGTCGCCGGTGCCGGGCGGCATGTCGACGAGGAGGTAGTCCATCTCGCCCCAACGGACGTCGGTGAGGAACTGCTCGAGCGCCTTGGTGAGCACGAGACCCCGCCACATGATCGCCTGGTCCTCGTCGTCGACGAGGTGGCCCATGGAGACGACCTTGACCAGCCCGTCGCCGACGCGTTTCTCGTTGGGGTGGATCTTCCCGTCGGCGCCGCCCAGACGGCCGCTCACACCGAGCATGCGCGGTACCGAGAACCCCCAGATGTCGGCGTCGAGGACCCCGACCGTCAGCCCGCGTGCCGCGAGCGCGACGGCGAGGTTGACGGTGACCGACGACTTCCCGACGCCGCCCTTCCCCGACGCGACCGCGATCACCCGTGTCGTGGCCGGGATCTCGGTGTCGGGCGCCTTCTCGCGCGCCTTCCAGCGGGCGCGGGCCATGAGCGCGCTGCGCTCGTCCTGCGTCATCTCGCCCATCTCGACGCCGACGGTCTCCACGCCGGGCAACTGGCGCACGCGCGCCTCGACGTCCTTCTGGATCTGACTGCGCAGCGGGCAACCGGCGATCGTGAGCGCGATCCGCACGGTGACCCTGCCGTCGGCGGCGACGTCGACGCCCTTGACCATGCCGAGGTCGACGACGTTGTCACCCAGCTCGGGGTCGACGACGCCGCGGAGGACGTTGACGACGTCGTCGGGCGACGGGAGGGCGGCGGCCACGTCGGCATTTTACCGGGATTTCCCTTGGTAATATCTCCGCGTGGACCGGCTGGCGGTGCTGAAGGCTCTCGGCGACAACACGCGTTACGCCATCTACCTCGAGGTTGCCCGGTCGCCGGCGCCGCGATCGACCTCCGAGGTCGCCGAAACGCTCGGCCTCCACCCCAACACCGTCCGGCCCCATCTCGAGCGCATGCGCGACGTCGGGCTGCTCGACGTCGAGATCGAGTCGCGCGGGTCGGTCGGCCGTCCGCAGCACCGCTACTCGATGGTGCCCGGCGCCCCGTCACTCGGTCTCGAGCCCCCGGCATTCCCGCTGCTCGCCCGGATGCTCGTCGAGGTGGCGGCGACGGCCGGCGCCGGCAGCGAGGAGGCAGCCGAGATCGGCCGGGAGCAGGGACGAGCGGTGGCGTCGGCGATCAGGCGGCCGCCGTCGTGCATCGAGGCGCTCGTGGTCACC
>VAXF01000016.1 GCA_005888395.1 Actinomycetota bacterium
CGCGTGCGAGCACCTCACCCAGCTCGAGCTGGCCGCGGCCCGAGGGCTGCTGCCCCGGCCCGAGCGGCACGATCCCGAGCTCGAGGTGGTGAGCGCGCGCGGCATCCAGCACGAGCACGCCTACCTCGACGGGCTCCGGAGCGAGGGCCGAGAGGTGGTCGAGATCGCCGGCGACCACCGCTCGCTCGCCGGCCTGCGGCGGGCCGCAGCCGACACCGAGGCCGCCCTGCGGGCCGGCGCCGAGCTCGTGTACCAGGCCACGTTCTTCGACGGCCGCTGGCTCGGCCACGCCGACTTCCTCCGCCGCGTCGACACGC
>VAXF01000014.1 GCA_005888395.1 Actinomycetota bacterium
CACGGCCACGAGGTGGTCGCCCACGACCGCGATGCCGACGCCGTGAAGGCGGCCGCCGCGGGCGGCGCGCAGGGGGTCGACACGCTCGACGCGGTGGCCGGCGCGCTCGAACCCCCGCGCGCGGTCTGGCTGATGCTGCCGGCGGGCGGGCCCACCGACGAGACCGTCGGCCGGCTCGCCGGACTCCTCGCGGCGGGCGACACTGTCGTCGACGGCGGCAATGCCAACTACCACGACTCGATCGGGCACGGTCAGCTGCTCGCCGCCAAGGGCATCGGGTTCGTCGACGCCGGCGTGTCCGGCGGC
>VAXF01000015.1:0-6080 GCA_005888395.1 Actinomycetota bacterium
TACGTCGAGGACTCCGGCGAGGGACGGTGGACGGTGCTCGAAGCGGTGGAGCGCGGTGTCGCCGCGCCCGTCATCACCGAGTCGCTCTACGCCCGGTTCTCGTCGCAGCACCCCGACTCCTTCGGGCCGCGCATGATCGCCGCCCTCCGCAACCAGTTCGGCGGTCACAGGTTCCAGACGGAGCAGTGACAAACCCGAACCCGCTGCTCGACGAGGCCGACCGCGAGCGCGTGGCGCCGCCCTGCGTGCTCGTCGTGTTCGGCGCGTCCGGCGACCTGGCGGCCCGCAAGCTCCTGCCCGCGCTCGCCCGGCTGGCGTCGCGCCACGCCCTCCCGAGCTCGTTCTCGGTGGTCGGCGTGGCCCGCAGCGAGCTCTCCGACGACGAGTTCCGCGACCGCGCCCGCAAGGCCGCACCGGACGCCGGCCCCGCGTGGGAGGAGCTGTGTGGCAGCTTCCGGTTCGTCGCCGGCGAGTACGACCACCCCGACACCTTCGCCCGCCTGCACGAGGCGCTCGACACCCTCGACCGCGAGCGCGGCACCGGCGCCAACCGGGTCCACTACCTGGCCACTCCGCCGTCCACGTTCGGGGAGGTGGTCGAGGCGCTGGGAGCCAACGACCTGAACCGGCCGGCGACCGGCGGTCAGTTCGCCCGGGTGGTGATCGAGAAGCCCTACGGACGCGACCTCGACAGCGCGCGCGAGCTCGACCGTCGCGTGCACGCCGTCTTCGACGAGTCCCAGATCTACCGGATCGACCACTACCTCGGGAAGGAGACGGTGCAGAACCTGCTCGCGCTGCGGTTCGCGAACGCCATCTTCGAGCCCATCTGGAACCGGCGCTACGTCGACCACGTGCAGATCACCGTTGCCGAGGCGCTCGGCGTCGAGCACCGCGGCAGCTTCTACGAGCAGGCGGGCGCGCTGCGCGACATCGTCCAGAACCACGTGATGCAAGTGTTGTCGCTCACCCTCATGGAGCCTCCGGCCACGATGGACGCGCAGGGCATCCGCGACGAGAAGGTGAAGGCGCTGCGGGCCGTCGAGATCCTCGACCCGCTCGACGTCGGCACCGAGACCGTGCGGGCGCAGTACGACGCCGGATGGGTCGAGGGCGAGCCGGCGGCGGGATACCGGTCGGAGGACGGCGTCGATCCCGAGAGCCGCACCGAGACCTTCGTGGCCCTCCGCCTCGACGTCGACAACTGGCGCTGGGCGGGCGTGCCCGTCTACATCCGCACCGGCAAGCGCCTTCCCAAGCGGGTCACCGAAGTGGCCATGCAGTTCAACGCGGTCCCCCACCTGCCGTTCCTGGCCCGCCAGGCGCGCGGCCTCGGGCCGAACGCGCTCGTCCTGCGTATCCAGCCCGACGAGGGCATCACCCTGCGGTTCGGAGCCAAGGTGCCCGGGCAGTCGTTCGCGGTGCGCACGGTCTCCATGGACTTCCTCTACGGCGCGGCCTTCGCCGAGGAGACGGCCGAGGCCTACGAGCGCCTCCTTCTCGACGCCTTCATCGGCGACCCGACACTGTTCATCCGCTCCGACGAGGTCGACCAGGCCTGGCGCATCTGCGACCCGATCCTCGGGGCCTGGCAGCAGGACGAGAGCCCGCTGGCCCGTTACGCCGCGGGAACGTGGGGGCCCAAGGACGCCGACCGTCTTCTCGAGCGCGACGGCCGCCACTGGCGGAACCCGTGAGCACGATCCTCGGCACGTGGAGCGCCGAGCAGACGACGGTCGGCGAGGTCGAGACTGCGATCGCGCGCCTGCGTCGCCAAGAGGAGCGCGCCGCGGTACGGGCGGCGGTTGTCACCCTTGTCGTGCCCACCTTCGACGACCACGAGGCCGCCGCGGCGCTCGATGTGCTGCGCGCGCTCGGCGACCATCATCCGTCGCGCGCCATCGTGCTGGTCAAGGACGGAGCCGGGCCTGCGGGCATCGACGCCGAGCTACGCGTCCACTGCATCGAACGCGACACGCGTGCGGTTTGCTTCGAGAACATGCTGCTGCACGTGCGCGGCGACACCGCGCACCACCTCGACTCCGTAGTCGAACCGTTCACCCTTCCCGACGTTCCCGTGGTGGTGTGGCTCCCCCACCGTCTCCTCACGATCGACGACCCGCTGTTGGCGGCGGCCGACCGGCTCGTCGTCGACTCGCGCGCCGCGGGCGGCGCCGCCGCTCTCTCACACTTGGCGTTCCTCACCGATCGGCTGCCCGTCTCGGACGCGACCTGGTTGCGGCTCACGCCCTGGCGCCGGCTGTTCGGCGGGCTCTTCGAGGACACCCGGCTGCGGCCGTTCCTCGACGACGTACGCAGCATCCGGGTGGCGAGCCGGGGCATCGCCCGCCTGCTGCTGGCGGGCTGGCTCACCACCCGTCTCGGTCTCGACCGCGCGCTGGTCGCACTCGACACCGGCGAGCATCCCGCCGTGGAGCTGGTGGGGCGGGCCGCAGGCCGCGAAGGCCGGTTCACCGTCGAGCGCACGGGTGACCAGGAGCTGCGGGCCGCCGCCGAGGTGGCCGGCGAGGCGCGCATCGAGCGGGTGGCCGATCTCGGCGACCGCTCCACCGCGTCGATGCTGGGCCGGGCGCTCACCGCCATCGGTCGCGACGAGGTCTACGAGCACGCGCTGGCGTCGGCCCTAGATTTCCGCCGGTGAACGGTGAGCTCATTGTCGTGGACGACGTGTCCGGCGAGTTCGCCGAGCGGGTCATCGAGGCGTTCCACGCCCGGCCGGGCGAGACGTTCTCCCTCGCGCTTTCCGGAGGCGACACCGCCCGGCGGTGCTACGAGCGACTGGCCGCCGACGGTGCCGCGCAGATCGACTGGTGGCAGGTCGACGTGTACTGGGGCGACGAGCGCTGCGTGCCCCCCGACCACCAGGACTCCAACGAGCGCCTCGGGCGAGAGGCGCTGCTCGAGCGCGTCGGCGCCGCCAACGCGGTCTACCCGATGCGCTGCGACGACGGGCCCGACCCCTATCAACTCCGGGTGGGCGAGGTCGGGCGCTTCGACGTCGTCCATCTCGGCCTCGGGCCCGACGGCCACACCGCGTCCCTCTTTCCCGGCTCTCCCGCGCTCGATGCTGACGACGGCCGGCTGGTGGCGATGAACCGGGACCCCTCGGGCCGCAACCCGCACGAGCGCATCACGCTCACCTTCTCGGGCATCGCGCGGGGACGGCTCGCGCTCGTCACCGTGGAGGGCGAGGAGAAGAGGTCGGCCTTCGAAGCCGTGCGTCGTGACGACCCCGCCTGCCCGGCCGCGCGGATCCGCGCCGAGCGGGTGGTGTGGCTCGTCGACCGTGCGGCCGCAGGTGAGTAGCTGTATAGGGTGACGCCCGTGAGCGACGCCGGGGACCTGCTCGACGCGTCGCTCGACGAGCTCCTGGCCGAGGCGGCCACGATTCGCGACCGGCACCACGGCACCCGGGTCACCTACTCGCCCAAGGTGTTCGTGCCGCTCACCCACCTCTGCCGCGACCGGTGCGGCTACTGCACGTTCGCCCAGCCGCCGGCGCGCGTGGTCGCCCCCTACCTCTCGCCCGACGAGGTGCTCGACATCGCCCGCGCCGGCGCAGCCGCCGGCTGCCACGAGGTGCTGTTCACCCTCGGCGAACGCCCCGAGGACCGCTACCCGGCGGCGCGCGAGTGGCTCGATGCCAACGGCTATCCGTCAACCGTCGACTACCTCGTCGCCGCCTGCCGGCTGGTCGTCGAGGAGACCGGGCTGCTCCCCCACGCCAACGCCGGCGCGCTGTACGAACCCGAGCTGGCCGCGCTCCGGCCGGTGGCGCCGTCGCAGGGGATGATGCTCGAGTCGCTGAACCCCGCCCTCGACTGCCACCGCGGCTCTCCCGACAAGACGCCCGAGCGGCGGCTGGCCACGCTCGAGGCTGCCGGACGCCTCGGCATCCCGTTCACCACGGGAATCCTCGTGGGCATCGGGGAGTCGCGGCACGACCGGCTGGTGGCGCTGCAGGCGATCGCCGCGAGCCACCAGCACCACGGTCACGTGCAAGAGGTGATCGTGCAGAACTTCCTGCCGAAGCCCGGCACCGCGATGCACAGCGCGCCCGCCTGCCCACAGGACGACTACCTCTGGACCGTTGCCGCCGCGCGCGTCCTGCTGCCGCCGGCCGTTCACCTGCAGGCGCCGCCCAACCTCTCCGACGACTTCGGCGCGCTCCTCGGTGCGGGTATCGACGACTGGGGCGGTGTTTCGCCGGTCACGCCCGACCACGTCAACCCGGAGCGGCCGTGGCCGGCCCTCGACCGGTTGCGCAGTGTCACGGAGGCCTGCGGGTTCACGCTGGCGCCCCGGCTCACCGTCTACCCGTCGTTCGTGCTCGACGCCGAGCGCTGGATCGACCCCGCCCTCCGCTTCGCGGTGCTCGACCGCAGCGACGCCGAGGGCCTCGGCCGCGACGACATGTCGTGGTGCTCCGGCGGCGACGCACCACCGCCGGCGATCCTGCCCGCGCCACACGCGTCGGCCGGCGGGGAGGTCGGCGAGGTGCTCGCGGGCGTCCTCTTGGGCCAGGAACCCGGCGTCGAGGAGATCGCCAGCCTCTTCTCGGCGCGCGGGCCCGAGGTCGCCGCGGTCACGAACGTGGCCGACGAGCTCCGTCAACGAGCGGTCGGCGACGTCGTGACCTGGGTGGCCAACCGCAACATCAACTACACCAACATCTGCACGTTCAAGTGCCGCTTCTGCGCGTTCTCCAAGGGCCCGTTGTCGCTCAACCTGCGCGGCGATCCCTATCTCCTCGGGGTCGAGGAGATCCAGCGCCGCGTGGCCGAGGCCTGGGACACCGGCGCGACCGAGGTGTGCCTCCAGGGCGGCATCCACCCGAGCTTCGACGGCGACTATTACATCGACGTCTGCCGTGCCGTGAAGGAGGCCGCTCCGGGGATCCATGTGCACGCCTTCACCGCCCTCGAGGTCACCGAGGGCGCCAAGCGTCTCGGCGAGCCGCTCGTCGACTACCTGCGCCGGCTCATGGACGTGGGCCTCAAGACGCTGCCCGGTACGGCCGCCGAGATCCTCGACGACGAGGTCAGGGCCGTGCTCTGCCCCGACAAGATCACGACCGACGAGTGGCTCGACGCCCACCGCACCGCCCACGGCATCGGCCTGCAGTCGAACATCACGATCATGTTCGGAGCCGTCGAGCAACCGGTGCACTGGGCCCGTCACATGGTGCGCACGCGCGCGCTGCAGAAGGAGACCGGCGGCTTCACGGAGTTCGTGCCCCTCCCCTTCGTACACATGGCCGCGCCGATCTACCTCCAGCGCCGGGCCCGCCGCGGCCCGACGTTCCGCGAGGCCCTCCTGATGCACGCCGTCGCCCGCATCGCCTACGACGGCTGGGTGCCCAACATCCAGGCGTCGTGGGTGAAGATGGGCGCCGAGGGCGCCCGCCAGGTGCTGCGCGCCGGCGCCAACGACCTCGGCGGCACCCTCATGGACGAGAACATCTCGCGCGCCGCCGGCGCGTCGCACGGCCAGCGCATGGACGAGGAGTCGTTCCGCGCCATCGTGGAGCCCCTGGGCCGGCCGCTGGAGCAGCGCACCACGCTCTACGAGCGGGTCGCGCCCACCTCCCGGTGACACGCCGTACCCTCGGGTCGTGACCACGGGCCTGTTCGCCGACGACTCGGTGACCCGCCGGGTCAACAGCGAGGGTGTGCTCGGGCTCGGCGGCGGGCGCGCCCTGCTCATGCAGCTCGCCCACCCCGCGGTGGCAGAAGGCGTCGCCGACCACAGCGACTTCGAGACCGACCCGTTCGGCCGGCTGCGCCGCACGATCGAGGCCGAGACCACGCTCGTGTTCGGCACCGTCGAGGAGGCGCACGCAACCGCGGCCCGCATTCGCGCCGTCCACGAGCGCGTCACCGGCGCGGGCTACCAGGCCAACGACCCCGAGCTGCTCCTGTGGGTGCACGCCACCCTCGTCGACACCGCGCTGCGCGTATACACCCGGTTCGTGCGTCCGTTGCGGCGCAATGAGGCCGAGGCCTACTACGACGAGTCGACCCGGCTGGCCGAGCTGCTCGGCGTGCCGCGGCACCGCC
>VAXF01000015.1:6261-13314 GCA_005888395.1 Actinomycetota bacterium
GCTGGCAGCCGGCGCCGTCTCCCGGGCCACGCTTCCCTGGGTGCCGTCGCCCGTGCGCCGCGCCGTCGTCGCCATCGGCTAGAAGATGTCCGAGCCGGCACCCCGCGCCCGCACGCCGAGCCCCGATCTCGACCGCCGGTTGTTCGCCCTCCTCGACGAAGTCGGCGCCACGGCCAACCGCGACCAGCTCTTCGAGATCCTCGTGTCGGCCGTGGGTCTCGCGTCGGACGACGTCGATCGACTCGACCTGAAGATCACCAACGCCGCCCTCAAGGAGATGCGGGCCGCGTTCGCCCTCTTCGCCCGCTACCGCGACGTCCCGAAGGTGACGATCTTCGGCTCGGCGCGCACGCTTCGCGACGACCCGCTCTACGAGCAGACGCGCGACCTGGCCCACGCCCTCGCCGCGCAGGGCTGGATGGTGGTCACCGGCGCCGGCCCCGGGATCATGGCCGCAGGCATGGAGGGCGCAGGCCTGGAGCGGGCCATCGGCATCAACATCCGCCTGCCGTTCGAGCAGGAGTCGAACCCTTTCATCGCCGACGACAAGCTCCTCTCGATGAAGTACTTCTTCACGCGCAAGCTGATGCTCATGAAGGAGTCAGCCGGCTTCGCCGTGCTCCCCGGTGGCTTCGGCACCCTCGACGAGGCCCTCGAGCTGCTCACCTTGCAGCAGACCGGCAAGGCCGACCCGCACCCGATCGTGCTCCTCGACGAGGTCGAGCACGGCACCTACTGGCACGCGTGGGAGCGCTTCTTCGTCGACGAAGTCGTGAGCCGGGGTTACGTCAACCACGACGACGACTGCCTGTACCGCATCACCGACGACGTCGCCGCCGCCGTCGGCGAGATCCTCGGCTTCTACCGCAACTACCACTCGATCCGCTTCGTGCGCGACCGCCTCGTGATCCGGCTGCGCGTCCTCCCCACCGACAACGACCTCACCGCGCTGAACGAGGAGTTCGTCGACATCTGTGCCGGCGGCCGCATCGAGGCCACGGCGCCGTTGCCGGCGGAGGTGGCCGACGAGGACCGCCTCGAGCTGCCGCGGATCGTCCTGCGCTTCGACCGGCTCCATTACGCCCGCCTCCACGAGCTCATCAGGCGCCTGAACGGGATGCCCAGCGTGGAGCGGCTATGAAAGGGGCATGACACGATTCCGTCTGCTCGTGGTGCCCGTGGTGGCCGCCCTCGCCCTCGCCGGCTGCGGCTCCAGCTCGAAGACCAAGACGACCTCGTCGGGCACGCCCTCCACGGTCGCGTCGTCGTCGACGTCGGCGGCCGCCGGTGGCAGCGCCACCGTGAACACGGCAACGACGAAGCTCGGCACCGTCCTCGTCGACGCCCGGGGCCGCACGCTGTACCACCTCACCCCCGAGACGACGAGCCACATCGTCTGCACCGGCGGCTGCACGACCACGTGGCCGCCGTTGCTCGTCGAAGGCACCGCGAAGCCGACGGCAGGTGCGGGTGTCACCGCCAAGCTCACGGTCGTCATGCGGCCCGACGGCAAGGACCAGGTGGCGGCCGACGGGCTGCTGCTCTACACGTACGCGGCCGACCACGCGGCCGGTGACACCAACGGCGAGGGCGTGGCGGGCGTGTGGCACGTGATCAAGGTCGGCGCCGCGTCCGGCACGGCCACCACCGTCGCCGGCAACGTGACCACGACCACCAGCTACACCTACTGAGCCCGGCCGTGCGCACCGAGCTCGCCGCCGTTCCGCAGGCCGAGCACGTGCACGTGCGACTCGACCCGGAAACGGTGACCGCCGCATACGTCCGCCAGCGGCGGCGGTTCGCGGCGTGGGTGGCCACGCTCGACGAGGCGACGCTCGCGTCGCGGACTCGCTGCGCGAAGTGGACCGTGGCCGACGTCCTCCTCCACGGCTGCGACGTCGACGGTTGGATGCGATCGATCTGGTCCGGGACGCTGCCGTTGGACACGTTCGACCCGAGGACCACGCCTCACGAGTCCGTCATGACCGGCAGGTCGATCGCCGACCGCGAGGTACGCGACCGTTACGTCGCGTCGGCCGAGGCGATGGCTGCCGACGTCGCCGCCAGCGCGCCCGACCGGTGGGGGCTCCCATCGCTCGTGCCCGCGGGACCGGTGCCCTGGTGGATGAGCCTCTTGCACGTGCTCTACGACTCGTCGCTCCACGAGCGCGATGCGCGGCTCCCGCTGGGACTCGCCGCTGCGCACGACCCCGACGAGGAGACCGTGGTGCTCGCGTGGTCGCTGGCAATCGTCGGGCTGTTCGGCAGCGACGAGCTCGACGCGATCGTCGCCGGGGTCCGCGTCACCGCGGGAGCGGGGCTCGTCACGGTCGCCCCGGTCGGCGACGCTCGCGATGCCGGCGTGCCCGTGTTGCGGGGCGACCCCGCCGTCGTCTCCGACGCGCTGTCGGGTCGAGGCTCCCTTGACGACGCCCTCGACGGCCACCCGGCGATCGTCCACCGTCTCGGTTCCCTCGCCCGTTTCTTCACGACCCCGCTGTAGCGGAAACCTCCGGCTCAGCCGCTGTCGTCGGGCTCCCGGAGGATGGCGGCGGCCTTCTCGACCGCCCGCCTGGCGCGGGTCAGGCGCCGCTCCTCGACTGGGAGCTCGCTGCCGCCGGCGTCGATCGACTCGCGCAGCCGCACGATGGCGAGGTCAGCCAGCTCCTCGGCGATCGCCTCGAGGCGCTGCCGGATCTCGTCGAACTCACCGGCCATCACGTATCACCTCGTCCACGATCTCGAGCGGGTGGCGCACGTCGAGCCCGGCCACGGCCAGGTGCATCGCGCAGCCGGGGTTGGCGCTGGCGACGACCACGGCGCCGGTGCGGGCGATCGCCGCCACCTTGCGTGCCCTGATGTCGGCCGCCATGTCGGGGTGCAGCGCGGCGTAGGCGCCGCCCGCGCCGCAGCACAGCCCCTCGTCGTCGAGCTCGACCAGGTCGGCGTAGCGCCCGAGGACCGTTCGGACGTGCGCGTGTGCCTTCTGCACGTGACGAAGGTGGCACGGGTCCTGCACGGCCACCAGCTGCGGGAACCGGCGTGCGGGCACCGGCAGCGCGTCGACTCGGGCCGCCAGCCACTCGTGCACGTCCATCACCCGCCGGCTGAACTCGGCCGCGTCGGGCGTCCCGAGGAGACGGCCATAGCCCTTCAACGCCGCACCACAGCCCGCCGAGTCGACGAGCACCGGCGCCTCGCCGGGAAAGGCGCCGATCACCCGCCGGGCCAGCCGCTGCGCGTCCTCGACGAGGCCCGCGTGCTCGTGGAGCGCGCCGCAGCATGCCGCCCCCGGGCCCGGCAGAGCCACACCCGCGCCGGCTGCGGCGAGCACGCGCATGACGGCCGCGTGCGTTTCGCGCATCCACGCGTCCATGACGCAGCCGGTGAACAGCCACACGTCGTTTCCCGTCGCGACGAGCGGCCGGCGCCGCAGCGCGAGACGGGGCAACCCGAAGCGCCGGGGCACGAGGCGCAGCCGCTGCCCCACCGCCAGCGCGGTCGACGCCGTCAGCAGGAGACGGTGCCGGCCGAGCACGCGGTAGCCGGCACGCCGCCACCCCGGCTGGTAGCGCGTGTCGCTCGCGAGCGTCTCGCGCGCTCCCTCCATGAGATGGCCGAAGGGCACCGACGACGGGCACACCGCCTCGCAGGCGCGGCACTGCACGCACAGGTCCATGAAGCGGGTGAAGTCACCCTCGAGCGGCGCACCCGACCACTGCACGGCGCGCATGGCGGCGATGCGTCCCCGCGGGGACGCCGACTCCTCACCGGTCACCCTGTACGTCGGGCAGTGAGGCAGGCACAGCCCGCACGCGACGCACGAGACCAGCTCGTCGTCGTCCAGATGAAGGGTCATGCGAGCACGCTCCGGCCGGGGTTCAGGCGGCCGGACGGGTCGAACTCGTGCTTGATGCGCCGGTTGAGCTCGACGGCGCCGGGCGACAGCGCTGCGGGAGGCTGGGCCTCGGCCGTGTGCACGATGCCGACGCCGACCTCGGCCACGAACCGGCCCGTCAGCGCGCGCAGCTCCGACGGGCGCACCGACCGCCTGCCGCCGGTGGGCAACGGCGGCGGGCCGTCGACCTCGGGGGCGCGCGCGAACGCGGCCTGGGCGGCGACATCGTCGGGGTGGCCCTCGAGCAGCAGCCACGTGGTCGTCCCGTCCCAGAGGATCGACGTGGGCCGGTGCAGCCGCAGGCGCAGCTCGAAGGGATCGAGTTCGCCTGCGAACCACCGTGAGACCGCAGGCACCGGCCGGCACCTGAGCACGACCTGGGCCAGCAGCCCGAGGGTGCCGAGCGAGCCGACCAGCAACCGGCACAGGTCGAAGCCGCTGACGTTCTTCACCACCGGCCCGCCGGCCTTCACGAGCCGGCCCTCGGCCGACACGTACCGCGCCTCCAGCAGCGTGTCGCGCACCGGTCCGTAGCCCAGCCGGCGGATGCCGCTCCTCCCGACGGCGAGCACCCCGCCGACGGTCGCGCCGTCCCACGCGGGGAGCGCCACGCACTGGCTCTTCTCGCCCAGCGCGGCGTCGAGGTCGGCGACGGTGGTACCCGCGCCACAGCGCACCACCATCTCCGCGGGCTCGTACTCCGCGATGCCGGCGGGCGCCCGAACCTCACGCGTGCCGGCCTCGACCGCGCCGCCGACCGACCACTGCGTGCGGCCGCCCACGCACGCGACCGGCCCATCCGCGCCCACCTCTTCGGCGAACGTGGCCAGCGCGCCGTCGTTGATAGCTCCGCCGCTCATATCCAGGCGCCCTCCGGCACGCGCTGCAGGTCGCCACAGCGCGACCCTGCCGGCAGCACCTTGGTGGGGTTGGCCACGCCGTCGGGGTCGAACGCGTGCCGGAGGCGGGCCTGCGCGTCGAGATCGGCCTCGCCGAAGATGAGCGGCATGTAGTCGCGCTTCTCGAGGCCGATGCCGTGCTCGCCCGACAGCACCCCACCGGCCTCGACGCACGCGGTGATGATCTCCTCGCCCGCGGCCGTCACGCGTTCCATCACCCCGTTCTCACGCCGGTCGAAGACGATCAGCGGGTGGAGGTTGCCGTCGCCGGCATGGAAGACGTTCATCATCACCAGCCGGTGGCGCGCCGCGATCTCGTACACCCGCGACAGCACCTCGACGAGGCGGGTGCGTGGCACGACCGCGTCGTGCAGGTAGTAGTTGGGGGCGATGCGGGCGATCGCGCCGAAGGCCGACTTGCGGCCCTTCCACAGCAGCGCCCGTTCCGCCTCGTCGGCTGCCACGCGTGTTGAGCGCGCGCCGTGCACGCGGCCGACGTCGGCGACGACCTGCGCCGCGGCTTCGACACCCGCGGGGAGCCCGTCGACCTCCACGAGCAGCACCGCGGCCGCGTCGCGAGGGAAGCCGGCGTGGACGAAGTCCTCCACCGCGCGCGTGATCTCGGCGTCCATCATCTCGAGGGCGGCGGGGACGATGCCCGCCGCGATGATGCCAGTGACGGTCGCGGCCGCGCCCTCGACGCTGAGGAAGTCGAGCAGCAACGTGCGCACCGCGGGAGGAGTCGGCGTGAGCCGTACGGCGATCCGGGTGGCGATGCCCATCGTCCCCTCGCTGCCCACGAACGCGCCGCGCAGGTCGTAGCCGGCCGGCTCGGCGTCGACCCCGCCCAGGAGCGCGACGGAACCGTCGGCGAGCACGACCTCGATCGCCAGCACGTGCGCGCTCGTCACGCCGTAGAGCAGGCAGTGGGGCCCGCCCGAGTTGGTGGCGACGTTGCCGCCGACCGTGCACGACTGCTGGCTCGACGGGTCGGGCGCGTAGTGGAGGCCGAGGTGCGCGACCGAATGAGTGAGGTCGAGGTTGAGCACACCGGGCTCGACCCAGGCCACGCGGTCCTCTTCGTCGACCTCGAGGATCCGGTCCATCTTCGTGGTCACGATCACGACCGGGTCCTCGACCGGCACCGCGCCGCCCGCCAACCCGGTGCCCGAGCCCCGCGGCGTGAACGGCCGCCCGTGGGCGCGTGCGATCCGGACGCACGCCTGCACCTCCCCGGTCGTCAGCGGGAAACAGACCACGTGGGCGTGGCCCTCGATGATCCCGGCGTCGCGCGCGTAGAGGGTCAGCTCGAGCGGCTCCGCCAGCACCCGCTCCGGCGCCAGCGCGGCCCGCAGGTCGGCGACGAGCGCGTCGGGCACGCTCGCGACGGTACCGGTCCCTCGTTCCTGTCACAGCCCCCGTATACGGTCTTGCCGGCGCTTCCCCCGTTTCGCCTCCAGCGCGCGAAGGGGAACGCCATGGCACGACGCCGCCGTCCACTGCGGATCACGAGCTTCACCGACGCGGCGGGAGCCGCCTTCGGCCTGCGTGACAGGTTCACCCATGCTCACGGGGCGGCCGTCCTCGACCGCAAGGGCCGAGTGCTCGACCTGACGCTCTTCACGGGGGCCGACCACTCCGTCGACACCGCGCTGGGCTGGGCCGACTGTTTCGTGCTCAACGACGAACGCGCGGAACGGATCGTCCTCGTGTCGGCGGTCGAGTCGCGCGTGGCCGACGGGCTCCGCGAGCGCGACCTCGACACACTCCGGAGCGCACGGCAGGTGTTCGGCGAGTTCGGCGTCCTCGTCGTCGACTGGCTCCAGTGCGACGGCGACGATGTGCTCTCGCTCGACCTAGCCGGCGACGGCGAGGGCTGGCGCCGCCTGGCACCGGTACCGTGAGGGGCGTGACGCATGCCCTGCCGCGGAACGTGGCGCTCACCTACGACGACCTGCGGGCCATGCCCGACGACGGCCACCGCTACGAGCTCGTCGACGGCACGCTCATCGTGACTCCGGCGCCGAAGATCCCCCACCAGCGCGTCGTCGGGCGACTCTTCATAGCTCTCAGCCACGCCGCGCCCGCGGAGTACGAGGTCCTCGTAGCCCCTGTCGACTACGTCGCGAGCGAGCACACTGTGCTCGAGCCCGACGTCCTCGTCGCCCGCCGGTCCGAGCTCGGCCTCGACAACCTCCGGCATGCGCCCGTGCTGGTGGTCGAGGTGCTCTCCCGCAGCACCCGGCGCATCGACAT